>LVWL01000019.1 GCA_002092835.1 Campylobacter concisus
TTCAGCAAGTTCCATATCATCTTCTATCATTAAAATTCTAGTCATGATCTTTCCTGTTGTAAATTTATTTTTAAGGATTATAGCAGATTAAGATTTTAAAAATTTAAAAGGATTAAGAGCTGAAATTTCAGCTCTTAATCCTTTTAAATTTTTAAAATCTTAATCTGCTATAATCCTTAAAAATAAATTTACAACAGGAAAGATCATGACTAGAATTTTAATGATAGAAGATGATATGGAACTTGCTGAAATTTTAACTGAATATCTAGAAAACTACGATATTGAAGTAGTGACTGCTGAAGAGCCATATATCGGACTATCTACGCTGAATACAAGTAAATTTGACCTAGTTATACTAGATCTTACATTGCCTGGTATGGATGGATTAGAAGTTTGTAAAGAGATCAGGAAAAATCACAATATTCCTATTATCATATCAAGTGCAAGACATGATATAACGGATAAGGTAAATGCTCTTGATAACGGAGCGGATGATTATTTGCCAAAGCCATATGACCCACAAGAGCTTTTGGCTCGTATCAAAAGTCATCTAAGAAGGCAGAGTATCACCCCAGCAAGTGAGGCGAGAAATTTAAATAAAGACCTAGTTTTAAAAGAATTTGAGCGTGAAATTTTATTTAAAGGAAACGTGCTAAATTTAACTGCCGCAGAATACGACATCTTAAAATATCTACTTTTAAAAGAGGGCGGAGCGGTTACTAGAGAGGAACTCATCTACAATTGCGAGAGCATAAATGAAGATAGCTCAAACAAAAGTATTGACGTCATCATCGGCAGGATTCGCCAAAAATTAAATGAAAATCCAAAAGAGCCAAAATACATCCACGCGATCCGCGGTATCGGCTATAAATTGGTTCTTTGATGCCAAGATCGTCTATTTTTATAACCATAACTTTTATCTTTGCTCTTGCGCTCGTTTCGATATTTCTAGCTTTTTTATGGCTCATGGGCTTTGATAAGCAAAACTATACAAGAGAGCTAAATAACAAATACTCAAACGTTGCTAGGACAAATTTGTTTTATATGGGTGGCATCATAAATAAAACTCAGTACGACCGTCAGCTTTCAAATATCGATATGCCAGAGATCAAAGACGAGAAGAAAAAAGATGAAATTTTAAAACAAGCGACCGTTTTAGAAGAAATTTCAAGCGATTTAGGCTCAAGTGCGATCTTGCTTTATGACAAGCACCACTACTTAAGGATTGAGCATTTAGACGAGCTAAAGCTTTTAATGGATAAGGAATTTCAGCCTTACAGATACGAGGTGATAAAGGCTGTTTTTCTAGTGGTTGCGGTCATTTTGCTAGGTGCTTACATTTTTGTCATATATAAGATAAAACCACTTAGAAAGCTAAAGCGTCAGATCGTAAAATTTGCAAATGGTGAGCTTGACGGCGTACAAAATGTTGGCAACGGCAAGGATGAAATTTCTGAAGTTTCAGAGGCATTTTATGAGGCAGTTTGTCAGATCAAGGCGCTTAATGACTCAAGGCATCTTTTCTTAAGAAATATCATGCACGAGCTAAAAACTCCTATCACAAAAGGCCTAATAGCTGCTCAAATGATAGAAAAAAGTAAAAATCAAGAGAGGTTAATCTCTGTCTTTCACAAGCTTGAAAATTTGATAAACGAACTTGCTGCGATAGAGCAAATAACATCAAAAATAGGACTTAGCAATAAAACGCCATGTTTTATGAGGGATCTCATCGATGAGGCCATAGATATAGCCATGGTAGAAAAAGAGTGTGTTGGTGTCAGTGAGCTTGATGAGGTTAGGGTGCTTGTTGATTTCAAGCTATTCTCAGTTGCTATAAAAAATATGATAGACAATGGCATAAAATACTCAACTGATAAGCACGTAAATATCGTTGTTAGCAAGGATCATATGAAATTTATAACTCAAGGCGAGAAGCTAAAAAATGATCTTGACTTTTATATCCAGCCATTTATTAAAGGAGAGGATACGCAAAAGAGTTTTGGCCTAGGTTTATATATAGTTAGCAATATACTTGATGCTCATGGACTCAAATTTAGATACGAATATAAAAACGGAATGAATGTCTTTGTTTTTGAAAATTTACAAGATATAATAGTGACTTAAATAAAACATAATAAACAAAAGAGGGCTAAAAATGGCAGCAAAAATTTTCTCACCAGTTGATATCTTATCAATAATAGATCTTGAAATAGCTTTTATAAATCGTTATAAAAATGTAAAAGATTATGCAAAAAATTTATCTTTGATATATTTTTCTTTGCCAAGTACTAAAGAGTATAGTGAGCTCTTTGAAAAATTTTTAAGACAAACTGACGTCGTTGTAAGAGAGAATGAACATTATGTGGTCGTGCTTCATGGAACAAATGAAAGAGGAGCTAGCGAACTATTATCAGGTATTCAGGAGTTTTTAAACGCTGAGCCAATTGATTTGATTGTAAGCTATCCAAAAGACGGAATAAACGCTAAAGAGCTTACTACTAAGCTTCAAGATGAGATAAAAGATAATTACGGCGTATTGCTTGAAATGCTTTCAAATCAAGAAAAATTTGAAGCTTTTGAAAGCATGATTTAATATAATTTTGTGGAGTTTGTTTGGAGAATTTACTACTATTTTTTGCAGTTTTGCTTATAACCAGTATTCTTCTTAGCAAGATCTCTGATAAATTTGGAATTCCATCTTTAATAATATTTTTAGGCGTTGGTATGCTGGCTGGCTCAGATGGGCTGCTTGGCGTAAATTTTGATGATCAAATGATTGCTCAAAATGTCGGCATGCTAGCACTTATCTTTATACTTTATGCTGGTGGGCTAGATACCGATTTTGCAGCGATTAAACCTATTTTTGCTAGGGGTTTGGCTCTTGCAACACTTGGTGTTTTTTTAACCGCACTAGCTATCGCTCCAGTTGCAAAATATTTGCTTGATTTTACCTGGGTGGAGGCCTTTTTGCTAGGCTCCATCATCTCTTCAACGGACGCAGCAGCGGTATTTGCCATACTAAGAGCTAAGAAAATTTCACTTAAAAATAGCATTGCGCCATTGCTTGAACTTGAATCTGGCTCAAACGATTCAATGGCGATATTTTTAACTATGACGATTATTCAAATGATCTCACTAAATAGTACTCCAAGTGCGTCAGAGTGGGCGATTACACTGGTTAAGCAGTTTGGCATAGGTATCGCTATGGGCTATTTATTTGGCGTTGCTTTGCCGGCCATTTTTAATAGACTTCGCCTAAAAAGCTGGGGCCTTTATCCAGTTTTTTCTATCGCTTGGATATTACTTTTATACACACTTTGTTTTAAGGTTGGTGGCAATGGCTACTTGGCTGTTTATATTGCTGGAATTTTTATAAATAAAAAAGAGTTTTCTCATAAGAAAAATTTAGTCGGTTTTCACGATGGTATCGCTTGGACAATGCAGATAGTTGTCTTTTTGACGCTTGGTCTTTTGGTAAATCCTTCCGAGCTTCCAGCAACAGCACTAATGGCGCTTGTTTTGGCCTTGTGGCTTATGTTTTTTGCAAGGCCACTTGGTGTTTTTGCATCGCTTGCATTTTCAAAATTTAAGATAAATGAGCAAATTTTTATCTCCTGGGTTGGGCTAAGAGGCGTTGTGCCAGTTGTGCTAGCTACCTATGTTTATGTCGATGGCGTACGTGATGCAGATATGATTTTTAACATTATATTTTTTATGGTTTTGATTTCTATTTTGATACAGGGCATGTCGCTTGGCTTTGCAGCTGATAAATTTAAGGTTAAAGAGAGTGAGCAAGAGGATGTTAAGGCAGTAGAAAACTCTCCGATCTTAAGCTACACACTTCGTCAGCATACCATCCACTATGGCTCAAAACTAATTGGCAAAGATTTGGCTCAGCTTGAGCTTCCAACTGAGTTTTTAATAATCCTAATAAAGCGTAAAAACGAGTATCAAAAGCCGACTGGCTCAACAATCTTTGAAGAAAATGACTTGCTACTGATACAATGCGAAAATCAAGTGCTTTATCAAGATACGATTAAGTATTTGACTTATTAAAATTTTTGATAAAACTTGCCACATTTCATTTCTCTTTGTAAATTTTTAAAACTTTACTCGCTTGCCTTAGCAGACTACTAAATTTAACTCTCGCAAGCTTTTTTACTAAATTTAGAGTCGTGATATACTCGCTCGTAAATTTTTAAAATTTTTCTAACATAAACACATACAGTGTGTTAGCATAATTGCATGCTGTCTATAACGTAAGTTAAATTTCTAGCCCAAAATGAGCTAGAAATTTCTTTATTCTAGGGCTTGAGCCAGATCAGCTATCAGATCCTCGGCGTTTTCAAGGCCTATACTAACTCTTATCAGCTCTTTTGTGATGCCAGCTTTGATGAGCTCTTCGCTGCTTAGCTGCTGGTGAGTTGTCGAGGCTGGGTGTGTGATGAGCGACTTTGTATCGCCGATATTTACCACGATCTTAAAGAGTTTTACACGCTCTAGTATCTTTTTTGCACGCTCAAAGCTATCAGTCTCAAAGCAAAATAGCCCATTTGCCATGCCGTCTTTAAAGTATTTTTGTGCCTTTGCATGATCTACGTTGTCGGCAAGTCCTGGGTATGCCACACTTTTTATATGTTTGTGAGAGTTTAGAAATTTAGCCACTTTTAGCGCGTTTTGCGAGTGTCTCTCAACCCTAACAGCAAGCGTTTCAAGCCCTTGTATGAGCTGCCAAGAGTTAAACGGAGAGATCACAGCGCCGATGTCGCGCACGATGGCAAGCCTCATTCTTAGCGTGTAGATATCAAAACGATCCGTCATATCAGCATATACGATGTCGTGATAGCTCGCGTCTGGCACGTTAAAGTGCTCATATCTCTTGTTGCCTTTTAGCTTCTCGTTTAGGTGGTTTGCGCTGACGACTACGCCTGCTAGGCTAAGGCCCTGACCGCTCATATATTTGCTAGCACTATGCACGCAAACATCGACGCCGTGGCGAAGTGGCTGAAAGATGATAGGCGTTGGCACGGTGTTATCAGTGATGCTGATGATGCCATATTTGTTTGCGATTTCTACGATTTTTTCGATATTTGGGATAGAAATTTGCGGATTTGAAAGCGTTTCAAAAAATATAGCCCTAGTTTTTTCGTCTATCAAACTCTCCAGATCATCAGCGCTGTCGCTGTCAAAGACTCTAGCCTCTATGCCAAATCTTTTTAGCGTGTGCGTAAAAAGCACCGTCGTGCCGCCATAAATTTTCTTAGCGATGATGATATTATCGCCTGCTTGGGCTAAATTTATGATGCTGTAAAACAAAGCTGACTGACCGCTTGCAGTCGCTATCGCAGCAGCTCCGCCCTCAAGTGCGGCGACCCTTTTTTCAAAGATATCTGTCGTTGGGTTGCTAAGTCTTGTGTAGATGTAGCCGTTATCTTTTAGATCAAACCTAGCAGCTGCTGTCTCGGCACTTCCAAAGTCATAAGCTGTGCTTTGAAAAATAGGCACAGCCATCGTGCCAAAGCCCTCGTTTGTGTCGTAGCCTACGTGGATCGCAGCGGTTTCTTGCCTCATTTTTGCTCCTTGTTTAAGTAATTTTGGCGTAAATTATACATTAGCAAAGCCAAAATTTAGGGGATAAAATCAAATTTTGATATAATTTGCCAAAAAAAAGGAAAAATTTGAACCAAGTCACGGACAAATTTAAGCGTGTAAAATATCTTCGTGCGCTAGAAAAATTTGCAAAATCAGCGATAAACGGGCTAAAAAGAGATGACTTTGACGAGGCTGAATTTCGCCAAAGAGTGGAGAAAAACGCGAAAGTTATCGAAAAAGTAGAGGCTGTTTATCTTGACCAACCATACTCAAAGGCGCTAGAAAGTTTTATAAATTTGCTTATCAAAAATGCCCCAAAAGAGGAGCTTTTAAAGGCGGCAAATCTACTTGATAAGCTAAAAAATCAAAAGACATATAAAAAAGAAAAACATAAAAATAAATTTAAGGATGAGGATTGAAAGTAGTTATTTTTGATATGGATGGCACGGTGATAGATAGCGGCGAGGCGATATATAAAACGGTAAATGAAGTAAGAGATGAGCTAAATTTGCCGCCACTTGAAAAAGAATTTATCATAAAAGCGATCAACGAACCAGGTAGAAATTTAGCCCTTGAGTTTTACGGCATCGACACGCCATGCAAGAGCTTAAAAGAGGGTTTTGAAGAGAAATTTAAGAAATTTTACGATGAGTGTGCGACTACCTATGAGGGCGTAAAAGAGCTTTTGCAAAAGTGCAGAGATGCTCACTATAAGGTCGTTTTGGCAAGCAACGCACCGCATGATACGCTAGAGAAAATTTTAAAGAAAAATGAAATTTATGAGCTATTTGACGAGGTCATCGGCGCTAGTAAGGAGATACCGCAAAAGCCAGATCCTGCGATGCTTCATCTAGCTGTTAGTAAAACTGGGGCTAGCAAGGCGATCTTTGTAGGAGATAGCCTAAAAGACGAGCTAGCCGCCAAAAATGCAAATATGCCTTACGTGCAAGTTTGCTGGGGATTTGGCGAGGAGAGCAAAACTGCCACGTATAACGCCAAAAATGTTAGCGAGGCTTGGGAGATAATATTAAATTTTTAACTTAGTTTTAATTGGCTATAATCTTAAGAAATTTTCAAAGAAACAGCGATGATAGATATATTTGAGGGCAGTGCGAGGGATAAATTTTATGACATTTTGTTTAACGCAAATGCCGTTTTAGTTAAAAACGAGATAGATAAAATTTTTGAGAAATTTGTGGCTATGAGTGAGCTTTGCGAAAAGCATGGCCTTAGCGAAGACGAGATCAGAAATTTTATAGCCTCAGAGCAAGATAAAGTTTATAACGGAGTAAATGACCTATATATCGAGCTTAGCGGAGAAATTTTAAGCCAAAATGAGTAAGATTTTCGCGCTCATTGCTTTGCTGGTCGCTCTTGTCTTTGCAAAAGAGCCAAATTTTGACCCAAGCTCAGTGCATACATTTGAGCTTAAAAAAGATGAATGGGCGAGGGTCTTTATAACTGAAAAGCGAACCCAAAGGGTGAAACGTTTGACTTTCGCTGGACGCTATTTGATAGTACAAATATCACTGTGCAAAGCTTTTTTAGGCGCTATCCAAGGCAGATGGTCTTTTCGCTAAGACAAGGACAAAACACCTATATGCAGCGAGTTTTGCCTGATTTTACGATGCCGCCAAATGAGAGCGTAAGCCTTTATATATCATTTATTGATTTTAAGGATAAAAAGGCGCATTTTAGGGTGGCTCTGCTAGATGAGAGCAAGCGTGTGGATGTGGGTTTTAGAGATCCAGATGAGGATAAATAGAAGGATAAAAATGGATAAAATCGATGAAATAATGAGTGAATTTATAAGAGAGCTTGGCTACAAAGAGGCGTTTGAGATGTTTTTAAAGATAAGCTCAGGCAAGAGCTGCGCTCAAAACTTTTTTTAAAAATCGCGGGCGAGAGTGAAATTTCTCTTAAACTTTGCGCTATCATCGAACTTATCCACCTTGCAAGCTTACTGCACGACGACGTCATAGATGAAGCAAATATAAGACGCGGCAAGCCAAGCATAAATGCACTTTTTGGTAGTAAAAACTCGGTTATGTTGGGCGACATCCTCTACTCAAAGGCTTATTTTGAGCTTACTAAATTTGATCCAAGCATCGCAGCTATCATATCAGACGCAGTCAGTAAACTAAGCATCGGCGAGATGATGGATGTGAAAATGGCTGAAAATTTTAATGAAAACGAGCAAGAATATTTAAAAATGATCTACTATAAAACAGCTGTTTGATAGAAGCCACGGCTATTTGCGGAGCAAAGCTAGCTGGCAAAGATAGCGAGAAATTTGGAATTTATGGCAAAAATTTAGGCCTTGCGTTTCAGATCGTTGATGACATATTAGACATAATTCAAGATGAGAAAACGCTTGGCAAGCCAGCACTCAATGACTTTGTCGAAGGCAAAACGACACTTCCTTACATTTATCTTTATAAGAGCTTAGACGAAGCTGGTAAGATAAAGCTTAAATCGCTTTGGTCAAAGAAACTAAACGCGGGCGAAATTTCATGGCTAAAAGAGGAATTTGTTAAGACAAATTCGCTTCAAAAAGCAGTAAATGAAGCAAAAAGGCTTGGAAATGAAGCGATAGAATCGATAAAAGAGTATAAAAACGCCGAGCTTGAAGGGATCATAAAAAGCATGATAGATAGGGAATTTTAATGCACTATTTAGATATAAGTTTTACATATAAAAATACTGATATTTCAGTTAGAGAAAAGCTTGCATTTGATAGCGATGAGAAAAAAGAGCAAATTTTAAAACTACTAAGATCAAACAAAAGTATAAACGAATGTATGGTTTTAAACACATGCAACCGCGTCGAGATAATTGCAAGCGTTAGTGATCTAGAAAGTGCAACGACGCATGCGTTTAGATGCATGTCTGTATTTTCAGGTGTTTTTGAAGATGAGCTTTATGAGAGGGCTGATATTTATGAAGATAGCGGAGCAGTGCACCACCTCTTTGCAGTGGCAAGCTCGCTTGATAGCCTAGTCGTCGGCGAAACTCAGATCGTTGGCCAGCTAAAAAATGCCTTTAAATTTGCTTACGATAGCTCAGCTTGCGGCGAACAAATCAGTAAAATCATCCATTATGCATGTAAATGTGCTGCTAAAGTTAGAAATGAAACTCAAATTTCTAAAAACCCGATCTCTGTTTCAAGTGTAGCCGTGGCAAAGGCAAAAGAAATTTTTGGTACGCTTGAAGGAAAAACTGCTATCGTCGTAGGAGCTGGCGAGATGGGCGAGCTAGCAGCGAAACACCTAATCTCAAGTGGCGCAGAGGTAATCATTATAAACAGAAGCTCTGAGCGTGTTGAGCAGCTAGTTGATAGTCTAGGAGATAACGCTAGCTGGGATAGCATTTTAAAATTAAAAGAGTATGTAAATAATTACGATCTAATATTTTCAAGCACCGCAGCTCCGCACGCTATCATCACAAACGCCATAATCGAACCAAGAGAATTTCACAGATACTTTTTTGATATTGCCGTACCAAGGGATATTGATCTTATAAATACAGAATTTATTAGCGTCTATACGGTCGATAGTTTAGAGGAGATAGTAAGGAAAAATTTGGCCCTAAGAGAGGAGCAAGCACAAAAGGCTTATTCGATCGTAGGTCAAGGCACAAGCGAATTTTTAAAAATTTTAAAAGAAGATATGAGCGTGCCACTCATAAAATCTATCCGCAAACAAGCTGAAATTTGCGCTAAAAACGAGCTAGAAAAAGCGATAAAAAAAGGATATTTAAAGCATAGTGATTATGAGGAGGCACAAAAGCTCATTCATCAAGTTTTTAAAGCATTTTTGCACCAGCCAACAATGAAGCTAAAAAGCCTTGCGGACGAGGAGAGATCTAGCGAGCTTTCAAATGGAGTTAGATTTTTATTTGATATAAAAGAAGAGCAAAATTTTCAAGTGGGAGATATAGATGAGATTTAGTAAATTTTATGCACCAACGACCAAAGAAGCGCCAAAAGACGCATCTTTGCCAAGTCATAAATTTTTAATAAGAGGTGGATTTGTCGAGCAAATAGGCTCTGGTCTTTATAACTATCTACCGCTTGGAAAGATCATGCATGAGAAAATTTCTCGTATCGCGCGAGAGGAGATGGATGAGGCTGGTGCGCTAGAGGTGAGCTTTAGCGTGGTTACTTCAGGCGAGCTTTGGAAGCAAAGTGGTCGCTACAACGTCTTTGGCAAGGAGCTTTTGCGCTTTAAAGATAGAAAAGAAAATGATTTTGTTATAAGTCCTACAAACGAAGAGGCAGCCGTTGCTTTGGTACGCGGCAAGGTGACTAGCTACAAGCAGCTACCACTAAATTTATACCAGATAAATACTAAATTTCGTGACGAAGCAAGGCCACGCTTTGGCTTGCTAAGAGGACGAGAATTTACGATGAAAGATGCTTATAGCTTTCACTCAAGCAAAGAGGATCTAAAGCGTGAGTTTGACCTTATGGAGGCAACTTATAGTAAAATTTTCACTCGTTTAGGGCTAAATTTTAGAGCTGTTGAGGCTGATAGCGGAGCCATTGGTGGTAGCGGTAGTAAAGAATTTATGGTGCTTGCAAGTAATGGCGAAGATGATATCCTTTGCTGTGAGGCTTGTAAATACGCTGCAAACATAGAGGCTGCTAGAAGAAAAGCTAGAACGACAGATGCTGAAGCGCCAGAGGCTGACGCGGCTAAATTTAAAACGCTAGATACAAAGACTATAAAAGGTGTGGCTGAGTTTTTTAAAGTTAGCGAGTTTTACTGCATAAAAGCTGTTATTAAAAAAGCTATTTATGAAGACAAAGAAGAAGTTGTGGTCTTTTTTGTAAGGGGTGATGACGAGCTTCAAGAGACAAAGGCACAAAATGCTTGTAATGCGCTCGAACTTGTCGATGCTAGCGAAGAAGAGATTATAAAAGCTGGGCTTGTGGCTGGATTTTGCGGGCCAGTTGGGCTAAAGGATGTAAAATTTTACATAGACAACGAGCTAAAAGGCGCAAATAATATGATATGTGGTGCCAACGAAAAGGACTACCACTTTGTTGGCGTTAGCGTTAGCGGATTTAACGAAGAGAGATTTAAAGACCTTATAAAGGTAAAAGAGGGCGATAAATGCCCAGAGTGTGGTGGAAATTTAAAACTTAGCAAGGGTATAGAAGTCGGTCATATCTTTCAGCTGGGCGATAAATATTCAGCTACGATGAATGCGACATATCTTGATGAAAACGGCAAGGCAAAGCCATTTTTGATGGGCTGCTATGGCATCGGTATCAGTAGGCTGATCGCTGTGATGATAGAGGCTAGCCACGATGAGAAGGGCTGCGTTTGGAAAAAAGAGTGCGCACCGTTTGACGTGGAGATCATCATCTCAAATTTAAAAGATGAAGAGGGCGTAAAATTTGCATTTGAGCTTTATGAGAGTCTCAAAAAAGCTGGCGTTAGCGTCATCATCGATGATAGAAACGAGAGATTTGGCGTTAAGATAAATGATTTTGAACTCATCGGCTTCCCTTTTGCGCTACTTGTAGGTAAAGAATTTGCAAATGGTAAGGTTGAGTTCATAACAAGAGATGGTTTAAGCAAAGAAACGATTGGTGCAAACGAAGCCTTTAAAAAGATAAAAGAAAGCTTATGAGATTTTTTGCATTTTTGTTTTTTTTGATAGAAGCGGTCTTTATCTATCTTTTTGTTGATAAATTTGGCTTTTTAAACTACTTTCTTGAGGTTCTAGTCTCTGGATTTGTGGGTATCGCACTTCTTTTAAATGCTGGATTTTCTAGCTTAAATTCACCTCAAGTGGCGTTTAAAAGCTTTTTTGGTGGAAATTTATTTAGCCAGTTAGGGCTTAGCTTTGGCGGAATGCTTTTATTTTTGCCAGGAATTTTAACAGATGTTTTTGGTCTTGCTGTGGTCGTTTTTTCTTTGATATTTAAGAAAAATGTGGCAAAAAACGAGAGTTATCAGGAGTTTAAATTTCAAAATTTTAGCGAGCGTGCCCCAAGAGAAAATGAGGGCGAGATCATAGACGTTGAGGTCGTTGAAGAGCCAAAAAGAGTAAATTAGGAGTGATGATGAAAGAGATAAAAATAGCAACTAGAAAGAGTATCTTAGCACTTTGGCAAAGCGAGCATATCAAGGCTAGGATCGAGGCACAGCACAAGGGCATGAAGGTCGTGCTAGAGGGCATGAAGACAAAGGGTGACGTGATCCTTGACACGCCGCTTGCGAAGATCGGCGGTAAGGGGCTTTTTACAAAAGAGCTTGAAGATAGCATGCTAAAAGGCGAGACTGACATCGCAGTACATAGCCTAAAAGACGTGCCTGTCGTATTTCCAGAAGGGCTTAAACTTGCAGCCATCTGCTCACGTGAGGACACGAGAGATGCTATGATAAGTGAGAAATTTGCTAAATTTAGCGACCTACCGCACGGCGCAAAAGTTGGCACAACGAGCCTACGCCGAAAGATGCAGCTACTTATCATGAGGCCTGATCTTGAGATCATCTCGCTTCGTGGAAACGTACAAACTAGACTTAGAAAGCTAAAAGAGGGCGAATTTGACGCGATTATTTTGGCGATGGCTGGCATAAACCGCCTAAATATCAAGGCTGAAGTGGCACATATCTACACATTTGGCTTTGACGAGATGATACCTGCGATGGGGCAGGGTGCTCTTGGGGTAGAAGCCAGAGATGAGAAGCAAATTTTAGATGAGATCTCTTTTTTAAATGATGAAAATGCAGTCATAGAAACGACCATAGAGCGTGATTTTGTAAGCGTTTTAGAGGGCGGCTGCCAAGTGCCAATAGGCATAAGCGCAAGGCTAAAAGGCGATGAAATTTCTATCGATGCGATCGTTGGCCTGCCTGATGGAAGCGAGTTTATAAAAGATAGCTTAAAGACTAGCAAGGATAAATTTCAAAGCGTTGGCAAGGAGCTAGCGCATAAATTTATAGAAAAAGGGGCGAGAGAGCTTTTAAAACGCGCTGAAGAGATGGCGTAAGCGTGTTTGAGCTAAAATTTAAAGCAAAAGCCATAAGCGCCACCAAAAATAGCAAAGACAACTACTATATGATCGGTCTTGCAGACGACAAATATGACTACAAAAACTATATAATCTTTCAAAGACCGATCAAACTAAAAAAGTGCGATGACGAAAACGCCGAGATAAACGGCCTATACGCCGAGTGTAACGGCGACGTTTGCTACAACGCTTGCAAAAGGGTGAAGATCACTGATAAGAGCATCATTTTTGAGGTGTAAGATAGTCTCATTTGCGTAGATACCGAGGATGTAAAGATTAATGAGTGCTTTATGAAATATAGCAAAGAGATATTTGGCAAACTGCTAAAATGTAACATATCGGAGTAATTAAAAAATTTACTGCCGTTTTCAAAACCACGATGCTATCTAGTGTTTAACCTAACAAAAAATTTGTAATGAAGTACCTTTGAAAAAGATGTAAGTATATCGGCTATGTATGGGCGTACGTTGAGCGTAAGTTTGCGGACATTACGACAATAGAGTACAAATTTAGTGCTTGCGTCTATTTAAACGGCGAGGCAACATCGTAAAGACTGCGTCCAAAACAGCGATCGATACTCTGATAGCTATCGGTGCGTGCGGTAAATAATAGCCATCCGCTTTGCTTCGCCTTTTTCAGCTATTTTTGGCTAAAATCGCCCAAAAATCAAAAAGGCGAAATATGGACTACATCAAGCTTTTAAAAGAAAATAATCTGCTTCGTATTATCGACGAGCCAACAGATATTGATCTTGAGATCGCGCATGCAAGCTATATCGAGGTCAAGCGTGAGGGCTCGCAAGCGCTACTTTTTACAAACCCAGTCTGTAAAAAAACTAGGCGTAAATTTGCCCCAGTGCTTACAAATATCTATGGCTCAAAACGCACACTTGAGCTGATATTTGGGCTAAAGCCTGATGAGATAGCAGAAGAGATAGAAAAGCTTTTAAAGCCTAAAAAACCTGAAAATTTTAAAGAAAAGCTTGATTTTTTAGCCTATCTTTTTAGCATGAGAAAAATTTTTACTAAGAGATTAAAAGGTGAGGGTGAGTGCCAGCAGGTGAAATTTATAGGTGAGGATGCTGATTTGCTATCGCTTCCAGCACTAAAGACATGGCCACATGATGGTGGCGCTTTTATTACGATGGGGCAGGTTTATACGCAAAGCTTGGATGGAAATTTGCAAAATTTAGGCATGTACCGCCTACAAATTTATGACAAAAACCACCTTGGCATGCATTGGCAGATCCACAAAGACGGCGCAAATTTCTTTCACGAATACAAGCGTGCAGGTAAAAAAATGCCAGTCTCTGTAGCCATTGGCGGCGATCCACTCTACATCTGGTGTGGTCAAGCACCGCTTCCAAAGGGAATTTTTGAACTTTTGCTTTATGGTTTTATTCGCAAAGAGCCAGCAAAGCTTGTAAAGTCGCTAACTAATGAAATTTATGTCCCGTACGATGCCGACTATGTGATCGAGGGCTTTGTGGATACGACTAAGTGTGAGCTTGAAGGTCCATTTGGCGATCATACCGGCTTTTATACGCCTATCGAGCCTTTTCCGGTGATGGACGTAACGGTGATAACTAGTAAGCGTGAGCCGATATTTCACGCGACTGTGGTTGGAAAGCCGCCACTTGAGGATAAATATATGGGCTGGGCGACTGAGCGAGTTTTTTTGCCGCTTTTGCGAACGACCGTGCCCGAGCTTTTAGACTACAATATGCCTGAAAATGGCGTTTTTCACAACCTAATCTTAGCCAAGATAAATACGCTCTATCCAGCTCATGCAAAGCAGGCTATGCACGCATTTTGGGGCGTTGGACAGATGAGTTTTGTAAAACATGCCATTTTTGTTGGAGCCGATGCGCCTGAACTTAAAGATTATGATGAAATTACTAGCTTTGTTTTAAATCGTTTTGGTAGTCAGAGTGTGCTAATAAGCCAAGGTGTGTGCGATCAGCTTGATCATGCTAGTCCAAATTCGTGTTTTGGTGGCAAACTCGGCGTAGATGCGACGCAAGACTTTTGTAAATTTAGCCCTGTGGTTTTAAGCGACAGCGAGCTTTTGGCTAAATTTCAAAGCGTTACGCCAAATGTAAAAGAGCTTAAGCAGTTTAAAATGGTTACCAAAACACCTATTTGTGTGGTGAAATTTGAAAAAGATTGTGTGGTAAAAGAGCTTTTTGACAAGCTTTTGACATTTAGAGAATTTTTCAAACTCCTTATCGTTGTGGATATGCAAAATCACCTTGAAAACCCATATATGCTACTTTGGCGTGTGACAAATAATATCGATGCTTTACGTGATATTTTCATAGATGGTGAAAATTTCTGCGTAGATGCCACTAGCAAAGATGAGCGCGAAGGATATACTAGAGGCTGGCCGCTACAAACGGATTGTGACTGCGAAGTAGTTGCTGATCTAGTTAAGCGCAGCATAGTAAAAGACGAGCCAGAGTTATTTAAAAAATTTGAAATATTTGGCTAGCTTTGAGGGGCTTAAGTAAATTTATAAATTTTGCTTTTTGCTGCGGATTTGAAATTTTTAATAAGACTTACTTAATCAAATGCTAGTGTTTTTTATGCTGATTAAAAAATAGCTTTTAGACTAGGTCTAAAAGCTTAATTTGTTTTTAACTCTCTTTTAAGAGTTTGCTTGCGAGCATATCGGCTTTTGCTTTGTCGGTGTCTTTTTTTACGGATTTATAAATTTTAGATATATAATTTTCCAAAACTTCGTGACAAGATATTACTTTTTCATTTTCACTTCTTGCTACTTTTACGTATTCACCGCTATTTTGTAGCTCAAAAGCTAGATCGTTGTCGCTTAGCTGAAGCTCTAAAATTTCAAGTAGTCTCTCTTGAAGTCTTGGCTCAAAAATAGGCGTCATAAGCTCCAAGCGACGCTCTAGGTTTCGCGGCATCCAGTCAGCACTTGAGATATAAATTTTTGGCTGAGCATGTTTAAAATATAAAATTCTAGCGTGCTCTAAGTATTTACCGATGATCGAGCGAACTTTTATATTTTCGCTTTTACCTTTTATGCCAGGCCTTAGTCCGCACACACCACGAACTATAAGATCGATCTTTACACCTGCGTTTGATGCGCGGCTAAGCTCATTTATCACATCTTCGTCGATTAGTGCGTTCATTTTGGCAATGATCCTGCCCTCGCTGCCTTTGCTAGCTTCCACTCTTATCTTTTCGATGATACGCTCTTTTATCTGAAAAGGCGACATGCTAAGAGCGTTTAGACGGCGATTTTTATTATATCCTGAGAGGATGTGAAAAAACGAAGTCGTATCCTGGCTAAACTCTTCTTTGCTTGTAAACAGGCTGATATCAGTGTAAATTTTTGCTGAGCTGCGTTGTAGTTGCCTGTGCCAAAGTGCATATAAAATTTAAGCTTATCGCCGATTTGGCGGATGACCTGGCTAACTTTTGCATGCACCTTAAAGCCTGTGATGCCATATATCACGTGTGCGCCGGCGTCTTCAAGTGCCTTTGCCCAGTGCAAGTTATTTTCCTCGTCAAACCTTGCCTTTAGCTCAACCATCACGGTTACTTGCTTGCCGTCACTTGCGGCGTCTATTAGGCTTTGAATTATTGGTGAGCTCTTATCGACTCTATAAAGTGTCATTCTAATGGATATGACTTTTGGATCTTTGCTGGCTTCTTTTATAAAGCTTACAACTGGATCAAAGCTCTCAAATGGATGCACTAAGAGTACATCTTCTTTATCTATGGCGTCAAACACAGATATGCCATTGCCAAATGGTGGTAGCGTTTTTGGAACGTAAGGCGCATTTGCCAGATGGGTAAAATTTTTACTTCCAGCTATCTCCCAAAGCGAGCTAAGAGTGAGCGGAATGCTTGAAAAATAGACATCTTTATGAAAAATTTTCATATGAAAATTTAAGAAGTCCAAGATATCGGTGTCTACGTTTTTATCGATTTGCATACGAACAAAAGCTCCTTTTCTACGAAGCTTTAGCCCTTGCTCAAGTATCATCATAAAATCATCTGCTTCTTCTTCTTCGATGACGATATCAGCGTTTCTTGTCACTCTAAAAGCAGCCGAGCTAAGTAGCTTATACCCTGGGAAAATTTCTTCTGCGTGGCGATGCACGATCGTTTCAATCGGCACAAAAACATTGCTACTTGGCTGTGTAAAACGTGGCAAGACTCTTGAAATTCTTATCATGCCGTATTTTAAAATTTCTGGATGCTCGATGTCAGCAAGCTTAACTGCAAGCGAGAAGCTAAGGTTGTTTAGGTGCGGAAATGGATGAGTCGCATCGACAGCGATGGGAACGATGACTGGCAAGATATTTGAGAAAAAGTATTCGTCACACTTTTGTTTCAAGCTATCATCAAGCTCGTCATAATTTTTTATAAAAAGCCCCTCTTTACTAAGAGCATTTACTGTTTTTTTATAGTGATCTTCTACTAAATTCTGCTCATTTTGTAGATATTTTCTAATCTCTCTTAGCTGATCAAGTGGCTCATACCATCGCCACTGCTTGTAGTAGCTCCAGCTGCAAAAAGCTGCTTTAAGCCAGCAACTCTGATCATATAAAACTCGTCTAGATTTGTCATATAAATGGCTATAAATTTTAGCTTTTCAAGTAAAGGAATTTCCTTTTCACACTGAGCGAGCACCCTTGAATTAAAGCGTAGCCAGCTTAATTCTCGGTTTATAAAAAGAGTTTCATTTTCGCTCATCATCTTCTCCTTGTGTGTTTTTGAGTTATTTTATGATATGTGCGGTTATAAAGTTCTTACTTTATTTAAAATTTTGGTTACAATAAGCCAAAATTTAAATTTAAAGGCTTGTTATGTCTGATTATGTGATATTGGTTGGTATCTTTTTAGTGGCAGTCGTTGTTTTTGCGCTTATTAAAAAGATATCGTTTTAGCTTTTAAATTTCTCCCACCACAAATAAGCAAAGATAAGCCCAAAGCCTTTGACTTTGCTCTCGTCGAAGGCAAATTCCATCATATCTTCTCGCTTTATGAAAACAAGCTCGATATCTTCGCCGTCGACGCCACCACCAGAATTTACCTTCATGCTCTCATCGATCTTTGCGTAAAACATCGTTTGCATATTACCTCCAAAGCCAAAAGCACCGTATGTCATCGTAATACGCTCTATCTCTTTTAGCTCATAGCCCACTTCTTCGATCGCTTCTTCTCTAGCTGTTTGCTCTTCGCTAAGTCCTTTATCCATAAGCCCTGCGCAAAGCTCATAAGTAAAGCCTTGCTCATTTGTTTTGATGCCTTCTTTTTCTTGTGAGTACCAAACAGCAGGACGAAACTGCTTTACAAATAAAAAGGCATCTTTTTGCTCGTGATATAAAAAAATACTAACGCTATTCATCACCTTGACGCAATCCCAGTCTCTTTGGATGCCATTTTGCATAAATTTCATCTTAAATGGCTTTAAATATTTTGACTCGCCAAGAGGCAGAATTTCTAAATTAGTTATAGTAGTATCCATTTTGCAAGTCCTAAAAAGCTAAAAAATCCTATCGCGTCAGTAAAAGTAGTAAGAATGACGGCTGAGCCGACTGCAGGATCTATGTTAAAGCGTCTTAGCGTCAAAGGTATGATCGTGCCAAAAAAGCCAGCAAAGAATAAATTCGTAACCATGCTAAGCCCGATAACAACGCCAAGCATACCTTTGTCAAACCAAACAGAGGCGATTATGCCCATTACCACACCAAAGATTAGTCCATTTATGAGTGAAATACTAACCTCACGTTTTAAGACATTTTTGGCATCTTTAAACTCTATCTCGCCAAGTGCCAAACGACGAACCGTAACGGCAAGCGCTTGTGTGCCGGTATTTCCACCCATTGACGCAACTATTGGCATTAAAACAGCAAGAGCGACGTAGGCTGCTATTGTTTCGTCAAAAAGTCCGATTATAGATGAGCTAAAAAGAGCTGTTAGTAAATTTACACCAAGCCAAACCGCACGACCACGACCCGCTTTAAATAGAGTATCGTCCTCTTCTGACTCGTCATCAACGCCGGCTAGGTTATAAATTTGCTCAGTTGCACTCTCTTGGATGTAGTCGTGAATATCATCAGATGTGATACGACCAAGCAAAATTCCAGTGCTACTTGTAACTGCAATAACGTTTAGATCGTACTCTTGAAACATATCAGCGACATTTTGCATAAGGTCCATATCATTTGCAACATGTGGCTTGTAGTGATCAATCTGCGCTGACTCAATATTTTGCTTTAGCGTCTTTGTAAAATCAAAAAGTATAAGATCTTCAAGTGGGATAGCGTATTGTAAAACGCCATTTTTATCGATGATAAAAAGCTGAGAGATATTTTCTAGCTTACCTTCTTGCTTTTCTCGTCTAAGTCTTGCTACCGCATTGCCAAGCTTTTCTTCAAGGTGAGCTGAGAAAAGCTCTGTTTGCATGTGAGCACCAGCTCTATCTTCTTCGTAGCTTCTAAGTCTTAAAATTTCATTTTGGTTTTCTCTATCAAGCTCATTAAAAAGCTCTCTAGCTTTATCCTCGTCGATATCCTCGATGTATTGAAGCAAGTCAGTCGCATCATCACTCTCTAGCTCTTCAAGTGCTTCTACGATCTTTTCAGCTGGAAGCTGTTCGATCACATCTTTTAGCATGTGATCAGGTAACTCGATAGCAACATCACCTAAAATTTCAGGGTCTAGCTTCTCAAGATATTGAGCAAAAAGCTCTTCGTCGTGCTTTTTAAGTGTTTTTAGGTGTTGGGCTAGCTCATAAGGTGAGAGTTCGTTATCTTCTAAATTTTCATCTAAATGCTGATCTATCAGCTCTTTTGCTTCTTCTAGTTCTTGGCTCAAGTTTTACCTTTAAAATTCTATTACATTAGGGAAAAATTCCACTTTACGGTACTCTTTTTCATTATTTAAAGCATTTTTTATTAGCTCATCATTTTTGCTAACAACTGCTTTAAATTTAGCTGATTCTTTCTTATCCTCTAGGCTTTTAACAACCTTTATTGCACTTTCTGGATTGATAGGTTTATTGTCCCTATAAAGACCAAAATGTAGATGTGGTCCTGTGCTCATACCGCTTGTACCAACGTAGGCTATGAGCGTACCTTGCTTGACTTTTAGTCCGCCTTTTATGCCTTTAGCAAAGCCATTTAAGTGAGCATAAAGCGTCTCATAGCCACCAGCGTGAGAGATGATAACGGTTCTGCCATATCCACTTTTTTGTCCGACAAATTTAACCGTGCCATCGCCCGCAGCTTTGATTGGTGTACCTTTTGGAGCACCGTAGTCAACGCCAAGGTGCGCTCTATATCTTTGGAGAATAGGGTGCCATCTTTTTAGGGTAAAAGCCGATGTGATTCTGGCGTTTGCAAGAGGGCGAACTAGTAAAAATTTATCATTTTTCTTGCCATTTTTATCATAAAATTTATCTTCAAATTTATACATGACATATCGTTTATTTTTTGTTTCTATCATCGCAGCATAGATTTCTGGAGTACCAAAAGAGCGGCCCATACGTATTTTTTGATTATAAACGATAGCAATCGTATCGCCTTTATTTATCTTTTTAAAATCAATGCCACTTCCTTTAAAAATTTCCTTAAAGCCAAGAGCTAAAGTGCCAGAGCCAGTGTAGTCAAAAATGTCTTCAGAGACTGATTTGTCCACCTTTAAGGCTAAAAATTTATCCTCACTTTGATAAGAGATGGGGAGAAATTCTAGTTTAAATTTATCATTGTCATCTCTAAAAATATGCATTTGAAGCTCGTCACTAACAGGGATTAGTACCTGTTTGGTGTTACCGTTGTCATCTTTATAAATTTGATACTTTGTGCCAGCGATGATCTCTTCTGTTAGCTCTTGATCTTCGGTTGCTAAGTTATAGTAAAGTGAAAGTGGGATTTTGTTTGTCTCTAAGAAATTTAAGAAGTTACTTCCATTTGGCCAGCTAAGCTCGTCGACACTTGGCTTTATAGCGTATAAATTTATAGATAATATTGCAAAAATTATAAAAATACGAGGCATTAATGTCCTTTTAAAAAGCTGGTGGGATTTTAACTAAAACTTGCTTTAATTTTGCAAAAGATAAAGCATTTTAGGCTATAATCGCTCTAAAAATTTAAACTTAGGAGATATTTTTGAAACGTATATTTGTGATTTTATCGCTAGTTTTTGGCTTTGCTTTTGGGGCTGATTTTTCTTTAAATGAGTATAGAACTCCTATAATTAGCGTCGATAGTGATGGCACAGCGACGATAGTTGATAGCCCAGAAATTTTAATCGGCTCAAGCGGTGTTGTGCTTCATAAATTTGACACTGATAGCTCTATCATCGCGAGAGTTAGCGTTATCTCAAAAAATTCTGGCTTTGCTAAGATTAGATTTGAGGTGTTTGATCTACTTGAACAAAAGGCGCTCCCGCTTCCAGGCATTGCACCTGCAAATGGTGATATGGTCGTGCTAAACTATCTTTATAACCGCTCATTAATCATCGTGCCAAATAAAGAAATTTACGAAGAGATCACGTCTGCGTTTCCAAATATGATATTTATTCACCCAGATATTATAGGAGCATATCTAAGCTACGAGTACAAGCCAAATCCAAGCAGAGATGACTTTAGAAAAATGTGTGCTCAAAGTGCAGCTGGCCTCATTTTCGTAGCAATGGATGGCAGAAGCGTTTTTGCTGATTGCCAAAGCTTTAAAGTGCTAAAAGAATTTAAAAGTGGCGAGGTTGAGTACTATCAGCTACCATTTTATACAAGAGTTAGTGACATAGACACCGTCTTTTGGAAGCTAAATAGTGAGCACATCAACAACTACGACGCTCACTACGAAAAACTTTTCGAAGAAGATAACTGATAAATGAGCCGTTTGTCCTTAAGTAAGCAAAATTTAAAGGAGTTTTTAAATTTGCTCCCAACGCTTAAGGACAAAGAGCTTTTTCACTACGCCTCAAGTCTTAGTTTTCATACGATTTTATCGATTATTCCGATACTTCTTATATCGTTTTCTATCTTTACAAAACTGCCTAGTTTTGAGGATTATTACGCCAAGATTCAGGACTTTATCTTTTCGGCTCTTTTGCCAAGTAACCAAGAGATCATCTCAAACTACTTGCAAAATTTCTTACAAAATAGCGGAAATTTAGGCATAGTTGGCTTTGTAGCGATGATATTTACATCGGCCATGTTTTTTAGTGACTACGAGTATGTAGTTTTAAAAGTGACACGTGCAAGTAAGGCTAGAGGATTTTGGTCAGCACTTAGCTCGTATTGGACGCTTATCACGCTCGCACCACTTGGTCTTGCTGGTAGTTTTTATCTTTCAAGTCTCATTCAAGAGATGCTAAACTCAAACGTGATCACAAACTCGATAAATTTTTTAAGCATATTCCCATATCTCATCATCTGGGCGATATTTTGTGTCACATATCTCATCTCAGTAAATGACGAGATAAAATTTAAGAGCGCATTTTTTAGCTCATTTGTCGCCTCGCTTGTTTGGTATATTGGCAAGTCGGCCTTTGTCTATTATGTCCTTTATAATAAAACCTATCTAAGCGTTTATGGCTCGTTTTCAGCCGTACTTTTCTTTTTTGTCTGGATCTATATATCGTGGATCATCTTTTTATATGGGCTAAAGCTTTGTGCTTATCTCTCAAACAGCTCAAAATTTAAAAGATAAATTTAATAGTTAGTACCAGCTGGCAATATATTTTTATAAATTTACCAGCTAGTATGATTTGTATTATTTTATGTAGAATATTATGTAAAATCAGCGTTTAAACTCGCAAATTTCTATCTTTACGCCAAGTTCTTTGCTAAATTCTTTAGCCTTTTTCTCTAGCTCGTCTTTGTCAAAGCAGATAAGATCTATGTAAGATCGCATCTCGCCATTTGCTTCACCTATGATCTCGCAAATTTCACTCTCTTTTAGCGCATCTGAAATTTTGTTTTTGCTATCAACGCCAAACTGTATGTCGCCACCGTGAAATATGGCTAAAAAGCAAAAATTTATGCCAAGCTCAAAAGCTTCGTTATAAGTATCGCTTGCACCGTCGTAGTATTCGTTTAGTAGCTCGCTAAGAGATGTAAATCCTGTGAAAACGTCGTCACGTAGCTTGTTTGAACGAGGCTCTAGCTCATAGACCATAAAATTCTTAAGTGGCTCGTTTGAGGCTTCTTTACCAAATTTCTCATCTATAAGATCGGCAAAGTCGATCAGCGGCACACCTTTTTCTCTTGGCTCGTCTATTATCTCAAACTCTCCAAGCATATTTATCATAATCATCTCGCCAACTACGTTGTCACAAAGTATGAGCGATAATGTATAAGCCTTATTTTCATCTTCGCTTTTAAGCTTGCTTAGAGTCTCGTTATATAGGCACATATCTACACTTTTGTCGTTGAAATTTGCATAGACCATGACCTCATTTGCATCAACGCTTACGCCATACATCTGTATAGTAGCGACGTTTCGTGGTGCACGTGGTTTGCCAAGTGTGCAAGTAAGCTTTGCCTCATACTCTTTTGGCATGCGCGATTTTATAAATTTAAGCCACAAAAGCCTATGTTTAAGTCCTTCTGGAGTGAGTACCAGATCGATCTTTCCATCAATAAGGCCTATCATAAAAGTTGGATCAACTAAACATAAATTTAGCGCTTCTTCGGTCATTTTGCTTGCAGCTTCAAAATTTTTATCTTCTAAATTTTGTTTGATGGCGTCTAAATTTTTGCCAAACTCGCTCCAAAATTTATCAACTCTGCTTGCAAAACTAGAGCTCTTTTTAGAAAACCACATTTTTATCCTTGTTTATTAAAATTTTCAACATTTTTTTGCGTATAAATTTTCATCGATGGAAATTCTAAGGCACTTAGCTTGTCATATCCTTCTTCATTAAAAACACATCCCGTATCGATATTTACGCTATTTGTATAGAGCTTAGCCTCGCGCACTGGCGTGTGACCATAGACATTAAATATGCCTTCAACTTGTATCATATCGCCTCTGCCTGATAGTACATGCCTTCTAAACTCATCTCTTGAACTATCATCATCTCTTAAAGTCCAAAATTTGCCAACGGCCGAGTGCGAAACGACCAAATGCTCGCCATTTTGGTTTTTGTGATCTTTAAACTCTAAATATACTGGGATACTCTCTAAAAATTCTATGTGTTTTTCTCTGAAATTTATGCTTTGAATTAGATATGATCTGTATGTCTCTTCGCCGCCATTATTGTAAAACCAACTTGTATCAAATGGTATTTTGTTTTTTAAAAAGAAATCTTTGTTGCTTAGCAGCCTTCGCTCATGATTTCCCATTACCATTTTATAATTATTTTGTATGATTAGCTCGACTGTCTCGCAGCTACAAGGCCCTCTATCTATCACATCTCCTACAAAGCAAATTTGTGATTTTTCTTTGTTTGGAAACTGATCAATGAGCTTTAAAAGTGTATTAAAACAGCCGTGCACATCGCCTATAATATAAATTTGCTCGCTCAAATTTTCTCCTTTGTGCCAAATTTTAGTCTATTAAGCTTAAAAATGAAGGTTGTTGTTTGATGATAAATTTAGAAAAGGGTTAAATTTAAAAGGTTAAATTTAGAAATTTAAAGCAGTAGGGAGCCTAAGCTCCCTAAAATCATTGTGCGTAAAATCCGCTAACCTTGCCGGTAAGATCGATCATGATATTTTTCATCTGAGTGTAGTGCTCAAGGATGATCTTGTGTGTTTCGCGGCCGATACCTGAGTTTTTATATCCACCAAATGGGCTACCTGCTGGGATTTGGTTATAGGTGTTGATCCAGACTCTGCCAGTCTCCATAGACCTTGCAACTCTTAGCGCTTTTGTGATATCTTGCGTGAAAATTCCGCCACCTAGGCCGTATTCGCTATCATTTACCATTTTGATAAGTTCGGCTTCATCTTTAAATTTGATGACAACGCCAACTGGACCAAAAATTTCTTCCTGAGCCACTCTCATGTCGTTTGTCACATCAACTAGCAACGTTGGCTCGACAAATGCGCCCTTGTCGCAACCATTTGCAGTGTAGGCTTTGCCGCCGACTGCCACTTTTGCACCTTCTTTTTTGCCGATCTCGACGTAGTCTAGAATTTGCTCAGCTTGTTTTTTATTGATTTGTGAGCCCATTTGAGTGCTAGGATCTAACGGATCGCCAACTTTTATAGTGCTAAATTTCTTAACCGCAGCCTCTATAAATTTGTCATAAAAGCTCTCTCTACGAAAATTCTTGAACCTGCGCAGCAAACTTGACCTTGGTTAAACAAAATTCCAAGCTGAAGGCCGTCAAGCGCTTTGTCTAAATTTGCGTCGCCAAAGAAGATATTTGCGCTCTTACCGCCAAGCTCAAGTGTAGCTGGGATGATGCGACGAGCCGCAGCTATGGCGATATCACGGCCGATCTCGGTTGAGCCAGTAAATGCTAGCTTATCAAGGCCTGGATGATTTTTGATCCACTCACCACTCTTGCTACCTTTTCCAGTTATTATGTTGATAAGACCTTTTGGCAAAATTTTATCTATCAGCCTAAATAGCTCAAGCACGCTTAGGCTTGTCTCGCTTGAAGGCTTAAACACGCTTGCATCGCCTGCTGCGATCACTGGAGCTAGCTTCCAAGCTGCCATTAAAAATGGGAAATTCCAAGGCACGATCTGACCCACAACGCCTATTGGCTCGCGTAAAACGATAGAGAGTTGCTTCTCGTCAAGGACGTTTGCGCTGCCTTCTTCGCCCATGATAACGCCAGCAAAGTACCTAAAATGCTCTGCTGCAAAAGGAATATCAACATTTAGCGTTTCGCGGATTGGCTTGCCGTTATCCATGCTCTCAACTTTTGCCAAGTGCTCTTTGTTTTCATCGATGATGTCAGCGATCTTGTTTAAAAGCTTTGCACGCTCGCTAACTGTGGTGTGTTTAAATTTCTTAAAAGCCTCACGTGCAGCACGAACTGCGTCATTTACATCTTCTTCAGTCGCATCTGCGATCTTTGCAAGGTGCTCGCCGTTTGCTGGATTTTTTGCATCAAGTGTAGCGCCGTCTTTTGCGTCGCGCCACTCACCATTTATGAAAAGCCCATATTTTTCTAGTAGTTTCATACTTTTCTCCTTGATTAAGATTTTGTAAAAGGATTATAATATTAATAAAATTTATCAAAAATAAATTTTGGACATAAATTCTCTTTTTTAATAAATTTTATTGTTTAGAGTAGGATTGTTTTAAAATTTAACTCTGCCAAGAGAGTAAAAACGTAGTCTCGCCATCAAGTTCGCTTTGGCATTTTACGACGATATCATTTTTCTTGCAGCACTCTTTAACTAAATTTAGCCCTATGCCAAAGCCGCCTTGATCGTCGTTAAATCTCGTGTAACGATCAAAAATTTTCATCTGATCCTCTTTGCTGATGCCTCGACCGGTGTTACTTATGCTAAAGAAATTTGGCTCTAAAGTAATGCGTACTTTTGAATTTGGCGCTGCATATTTGGAGGCGTTGCTAAGAAGGTTGTCTAAAATTTTGCTCACATCCCCAAGATCTGCATTTATAAAGCTTGGCTTTAGGCTAGTATCTATCTCAAGCCCGCGTTTGGCAAAAAATGGCGAGAAATAGTTCAGTCTTTGTGTGGTTAGCAAATTTAGGTCTATGAGCTCTTTTTTGCCAGGCTTATCTAGGTTAAAGCTTAGATGAACGAGCGCGTCATAAATGTTATTTAGGCTCTTTGCGGCAAGGCTGATATTATTAAAACGCTTTAAATTTCGCTCATTTAGGTTGTCAAGATCGGCTGTTTCTATGCTCATCGAGATGACGCTTAGAGGCGTGTTTATCTCGTGTGTTGAGTCTTTTATGAAGCGGTTTAGTGTATCTATCTTTTTATAAAGCGGTCTTAGACTTAGTTTTGCTAGGTAAAAGGCGACAAAGAGCAGGGCAAAAAAGAAAAAGAGTGCCTTTAGTGTGGTTGAAATTTGTAAAGATAAAATTTCAGCCTTGATATCTTTGCCAACTAGAAAAATATCTGCGTGTGAGAGCTCGTCTGTGGTGTTGTCGTCCATGTACTGGATCTTTTCAAATATCGCGACCTTGCCGCCGATCAAATTTACATTTTTGCTTTTGTCGATTTTTTGGCAGTCAAAGTCTTTATAAATTTTCTCGCCATTTTTTAGCACGATGCAAGCATGCACGCCTTTTTCTTTTGTTAGACTTGAAATTGAATCAAGTCCATTCATTCTAGCTTTCATGTAAATGCCCATTTTTATCTCTTTTAAAGACTTCACCTCGTTTAAAATGAGCGCTTCTTTTTTGTTTTTATAGTCATGTATGAAAAAATATCCTAAAAATAGCACAGAGCTAACAAGATAAAGGGATAAAATTTTAAATAAAATTTGTGTCTTTTCAGACATAGACATAGCCGTCCCCACGCCTGTTTAAAATGGCATCTTTGCCTAAAATTTGGCGTAAATTTTTGATATAGACACGAAGGCTAAGCTCGCTTGGCTCCTCGTCAAATTTCCAAATTTTATTAAAAATTTCATCTTTGGTTAAAATTTTGCCTTTGTTTTGCAAAAATAGCGCGAGTAGGTCGCTCTCTTTACTTGAGATATTTACATTTTTGCCATCTTTGCTTAGTGTCTTGCTCTGCGGATGAAAGCTAAATTCGCTTGAAATTTTGATCGCATCGCCACTGTGATGAGAGAAATTTCTCTTTAGAAGTGCTTGTATACGTATGAGTAGTTCTTTTAGCTCAAATGGCTTTTTTAGATAGTCGTCGCAGCCACTTTTGTAGCCTTTTTCAAGATCGTCTATGGTATTTAGTGAGGTGGTAAAGATGCTAGGTGCGCTAACACCTAGCTCTCTTAAGGAAGAAAGAAGTGAAAAGCCATCTCCTTGTGGGAGTTTGACATCAAGTATAAGCAGGTCGAAATTTTGCTCGTAGGCGAGATCAAGCGCTTCTTTGGCGTTATCTGAAGTGGTTACTTCATAGCCATTTTCAACTAGATATTCACTGATGAGATCAAGTAAAATTTCATCATCTTCAACGAGCAAAATTCTAACCATTAAGCACCTTTACATGCCTTTTTTCATTTCGTCTTTTTTCATACCCATGTCGTCTTTTTTCATTTCGTCTTTTTTCATTTCGTCTTTCATGCCCATGTCATCTTTTTTCATTTCATCTTTTTTTATCATGGGTTTTTTGCCCATGTCATCTTTCATCATCTGCTCTTTCTTCATCATCTCGTCTTTGCCCATGTCGTCTTTTTTCATCATTTCAGTAGCATTTGCAAGACCACCAAGCATAAACATAGCACCAAGTGCAACTAGTAGTAATTTCTTCATAACGTCTCCTTTAAATGAAATATGATGAAATACTATCTCTTTAGTGTTAAGTAAGTGTGAATTTACGCAAATACAAAATAGATAACTGGAAGCGTGATAAATGAAAACAGCACGCCGATAGCCACTGAGGATATGGCTAGAGAGCTATCAAGGCCAGCTTTTATGATCATTGCGCTTGCAAGGGCTGATGTTGGCATTGCACATTGAAAAAGACCAACTACCCATGTTCTATCCATTTGGATACCTGAAAATTTTAATATGATGAAAAATATGATAGCTGGCAAGATCATCTTACATAAAAGCACGACGCTAACACCTTTGTATGTGCTTGTGATACTGCTAAAGTTAAGACCAACACCAATCGCAAAAAGTGCCACCGGAGTAACGCTACCTTCAAACATCCTAAGTGGAGCAAAGATAAACTCAGACAAAGGGACTTCTTTTAAGATAAGAGCCATAATAAGAGCGATAAATGGCGGAAATTTTAAAATTTTCATCGTATTTTGAAATAGCGAAACCTTTTCTGGTGCAGCAAAAGAGAGGATAAGTGGCCCAAGGATCGAAAGTGGGATACCAGTGGCTATTTGATCGTAAAAGATGACTTCATTTACCATCGCATCGCCAAAGAAGCCTTGAATGACAGGCATACCGACAAATAGGGTATTACCAAAAAGGCTTAGCATGACCATACTAACAGTTGTTACTTTAGTAAATTTAAAGATCTTACCAAGCACCAATGCCATGACAGCACTGATAGCTGTTGAGCCAAAGCCAATTAAAATTGTATTTATAAGCGAAACATCGACGTTTACGTGATAAATTTTGTCAAAGATTAGCGCAGGCATTGCAAAACAAAGGACAAAATCCACAAAAGGGATCGAGTGCTTTTGCTCAACAATGCCGACTTTTTTAGCAAAAAAACCAGTTGCGATTATGAAAAATATTGCAAAAAGTGGAGTGAAATTCATAGCATTCTCTTTTAAATCTAAATTTTACGGAAAATTGATTATATGCCCCATAAGATTAAATTACAATAAACCTTTTTTAAAATTTGCTCTCAAAATTTATGCCTTAATATCAACCTTTTTATAAAATTTATCTCTCTCATCTATCTTTTCTTTACCCTTTAAATCATTCTCAAGATAGCTGATATTATAAATTTCTCTTGTAGATATGCTTTTACCATTATTTAGACTGATTAAAAATTTACTCTCAAATTTATTAGATAGATTGGCAATGGCGATCGCTCCGGCATCTTTTAGACTTACGATTTTATCACCTTGCATGAAGCCAATATCTTTAAAATCCAAGCTATTTAGCTGCACATTATTCATATCTTTTGCCTCTAAATTTGTGCTAGTTTTTAGCTCACTCGATGTATTTAGCTTGCCAGTATCGTTATAAAGCTCTTTTACGTCTATCTCTCTACCACTATCAAATTTTAGCCTTATGGTGCCATCTTTGTTTAGCTTCATAGCTATGACGCTATCGCTATCTTGCAAAGATGCGGCAGCTGTGGCTTCATTTGCTATAAAAGCCTTTTTTACTTTTTTTAAATTTGAGATACTAAACTCAAGTCCAGTTGCTTGTTTAAATTCATTTTCCATCGCGATCATTTTGGCTGATTTTGTCTTCTCAAGCTTTGATATATAAGAGTCTGCATTTTCTTCAAATTTCTTTAAATTATTGCCAAGATTTTCTATCATTTTATTATATGCGTCAAACTCAGCGTTATAATCTTTGTAAAATTTCATAAAACTATCTTTTTGAAATTTTGTATATGAGAAATTTTCATCTTTTTTGTAATCTTTACTAGGCTCAATGATCGGATTAAATTCGCTTAATCTTGCAGTATCATCAAAACCCACTTTAAGATAGGCAAAATTTTTAAAAGAGCTATCTTTGCCAAAGATATTATTGTGTCTTAGATCGACCCAGCCGTCATTTTGGGCATATTTTTTAAAGAAATTATTTATATCATTTTTCTCTATCTTTTCATATCTGTTTTCTGCAGCGAACAAAGTATTTGGATCTGAGGCGTAGTAAGAGTGTCTATAATCAATATCTTTTGTATCCACATAAAGATCGGGATTATTTGTGATCGTTGCTTTACGATTTAGCTCTTCTCTTTCTATTTGGTTGTGGTTTATGACATTTGTGCTGATAAACTGCCTAAGATCAACCCTTGGCATTACATCGCTTAAATTTGCTATTTTTTCATTTCCGTCTTTGTCATAACCTCTTACTTTTAGCTTATCAAAGAGTATATCTTTTTGATCTAGCACTTCGTCATTGTTGCTATCAAAGCTAAAAAGATAGCTATTATTTTCTAATTTTGTAGTGCCAAGTTTATCGTTATCGCCGTAAATATCTAAAAATACTTCTACTTCTCCATATTTTGTTTTTAGAGTGTTTGAATAAGCGTAATCGTTTAAATTTTTAAATTTTGTATTTTCTAAGTATCCACTTTTTAGTGTAGATAACATGCTGCTACTATCTGAAGCTTTTATATTTTTAAAGTAGGCATTTTCACTAAAATGATAGCCTTTAGAAAGTTCATCGGAGTGGATTTTATTGTTGCTGTAGATGAGATTTTTTGAGTAGTTATTTAAAATTTCTTCTACTTTTTGTAGGATTTTATGTCTATTTTGCTCTTTTATCTCGCATCAGTGACATTTATAACTTTGCCTGTTTTTATACTTTCTTTTAGACTTGAAATTTGTTCGTTATTTATCTCTAAACCTTGTTTATCCTTAAAGGCATGGAGCATATCTGTAGGATTTTCTAAATCTTTTAAATTTATAAAGTTATATTTTAAAGGTGCAATATTCATCTAAAATCCTTTTTAAAGATGTTGTAGATAATATCGGATAAATTTAGAAAGTATTTAGGTTTATAAATGGTGCCCGAGGTCGGACTCGAACCGACACAAGGTTGCCCTTACCAGATTTTGAGTCTGGCGCGTCTACCAGTTTCACCACTCGGGCTAAGTTAAGATTGAAATTTTAGATTTGTGAGAAGAAAGAAAAAAGGGGAGAGTTGCTCCCCGGAAAAGAAAATTATTTCTTTTTACCTTTTTTAGCAGCACCAGCAGCAACTGCTTCTTTAAGTTTTTTGCCAACTTTGAATTTAACTGCTTTGCTAGCAGGAACGTCGATAACTTTTTTAGTTCCAGGAACTCTAGCTTTTCTTGCAGCTCTGTCAGCAGTACCGAAAGTACCAAAGCCTATAAAGCTAATTGTATCGCCTTTTTCAAGAACTGCTTGGATTGTCTCCAAAGTAGCATCAACAACTTTTAGAGTATCTTTTTTTGAAAGACCAGCCTTATCGGCAACAGCTTGAATAAATTCAGCTTTTTTCATGAACCATCCTTTTAAGAAGTTATGTGGCTATATTACACTCTTTTAAAAAAAAATACAATACTTTTTCCCTAAATTTAGCTCTTTTTTTACATTTTTTTAACAAAAAACGCAGTTTTTTAAAAAAATTACTCGCAAATTTCAAACGTAAGCTCGGTCTTTAGCCCAATTTTTTTCATATCAATAAGCCTTAAATTTTTAAAATTTAAGCTCATTAGTTCATCTTTATTTTTTATAAGTTTATTTGCTATCTGGCGCAAGACTTCGCCTCTATATGCTTTTGCGTGATGACTCACTATTTTTTTATTTTTTATAAAACAAAAAGTTATGTATTCTTTTTTTATAGTGTAAAATTTTTCATAAAACTTAGCTCTAAGGTCTAAAATCTCATCATTTTGCAAAAACTCATCAACCGCTTTACTAAAATTTTTTTCATAAAATTTTGAAATTTCAAAGCCACCCAGCTTTTCACCTTGTTTTAGTTTGTATTCTGGTATCTCATCTTTTGCTAAGATAGGCCCAAATAAATTTGAAAAAATCAAAACATTATCATCTATATAGGACTGTACTTTGTCACTTAAGCTTCGGTAGTTTAGGTGTTTGTAAGCTACGCCATCGTATCTTAAAATAGCTTTTATCGCTCCTTTGTCAAAGATATTTTTTCTTAGTTCTTCACACTCCTCAAGGTGTTTTAACCCAAAAAGTTTTTTTATTTCATCCAGGCTTGCTGTTTTTAAAAACTCATCATATTTTTTCAAAATTTCAGCTCTTTTACCAAAAAGCTCAGGAAAAATTAAATTTTTGCCATGAAATTTATCGCTTGTATTTAGAGAAATTTTACTTTCGCTTGGAGAAAAGAGAATTTTTAATGCCATTTTTCTTACCTATTTTATATGTAAATTTTTGTTGGATTATACAATAAACTTTTTGTACTAAAAAAAATCAAATTTCTACCGATATAAAAACAAGCGGAATCATTTTTTGCTTAGAGTGAATAAAAATTTAGGAAAAAATTATGAGAATAACAAACCAACTACGTTTTAGTCAGACTTTGCATGACTACCAAAAAAATATGACCGGTGTAAATAAAAGCTATAAGCAGCTCTCAAATGGTTTGAAAATTCAAGATCCATACGATGGTGCTGCGACTTATAATGATGCAATGAGGCTTGATTATGAAGCAACTACTCTCACTCAAGTAGTTGATGCCACTGGTAAATCTGTAAATTTCTCAAAAAATACAGATAATGCATTACAAGAGTTTGAAAAACAGCTTGAAAATTTTAAGACAAAAGTAGTCCAGGCAGCTAGCAGCGTGCATAGTAAGACATCGCTAGAGGCTTTAGCAAATGATCTTCAAGGCATAAAAATCACCTTGTAAATATTGCAAACACTTCGGTTAATGGGCAGTTTTTATTTTCTGGAAGCGCTGTTGATACAAGGCCAATAGATGGTGCAGGAAAATATCAAGGCAACCGTGATTATATGAAAACATCAGCTGGTGCTCAGGTTGAGCTTCCTTATAATATCCCAGGATATGATCTATTTTTAGGAAAAGATGGCGATTACAGTAAAATTTTGACTACAAATGTTCGTTTGGCTGATCAAACTAGAACCGACATCTCTTATGCACCAAAATTTCTAAACGATAACAGCAAGATAAAAAATATGATTGGACTAAATTACGCTAGTGATTCAGTGGTTAGAAGTGATGGCTCTTACAATGGCACAATAAATCCAGATTATGATTTTTTAGATAATTCAAATGTAAATTTTCCAGATACATATTTTTTCATGCAAGGCAAAAAGCCAGACGGCACGACATTTACTAGCAAATTTAAGATGAGTGCAAATACAACAATGGCTGGGCTTATGGAAAAAATCGGCATGGAATTTGGCAATACAAAAACAACAAAAGTTGTTGATGTAAGCATAAATAACGATGGACAATTTATTATAAAAGATCTTACCAAAGGCAACCAAACTATTGACTTTCATATGGTTGCAGCCACATCAGTAGCACCAAATCGCGGCGCAATCGCTCAAAACAACGCGCTTGATACGGTAAATTCTCTTGAAGATCTTGAAACTATGGCAAATAACGTTCCAAAAACGGTTCATATCACCGAGTTTGTAAAGAGCAAATATACCGATAAAGATGGAAATGCGACAAATGCATTTGACTATGATAAAGTTAGATTTGAGAGAAAAGATAATGAGCTAATCGCAAATTTACCTCAAGTAGCTAGAAGAACTGGCGAATTTGCAACCGATCAAACAAAGCTAAGTGAAGTCTCTGGTACAAAAGAGAGCTACGATAGAAATTTATATCCAAAAGATGTTGACGCTAGAAAGAGAGAGCTTTTTAATATCGACGACCAAGAGATAAATTTACAAGTAAAGTCAATCACTGGTACAAAATATGACATAAAGGTAAAAATGGGCACAGCAGGGGGTACAAATACTCCAGTGCAATTTGAAATAACATCTACACCACCAGGTGGCACACCTTCTGCAACTAGAACTTTAACAGTTTATAACTCAGATGAGTTTGGAAGTTATAGAACTTACGCTAGCGATTTTACTTATAGACAGCTCATGGATATCGTTGCTATGGCAGCAAGCGATAATATCCCAAACCCTCCACATGCAGAAAACGCAAATTTTGATACAGATATTGAAAAGTTAAAAAGAGATCAAAACTATAATGCCTATAAAGAGGCTTTATCAAAAACGAAGGGTGCTGTAGAGACAACTTTAGATGATAAAGGCAGAATGGTTTTAACTGATAAGACAAAATCAGTAACAAACATAGAAGTAACTATGCATGATGCAAAAAATAGTGATAAATTTGATGGTGATAGTACTGGTAGAGATACAGCTGGTAATGCTGGTCACCCTCAAGGAAAAGGTTCTGTCTTTAGCTTTAATGAAAATAATGCTTTAACTATTGATGAGCCAAGTACGAGCGTTTTTCAAGATCTTGATAATATGATCGAAGCTGTTAGAAAGGGATATTATAGAGCTGATGCAAATAGTAATGACCCACGAAATACCGGCATGCAAGGCGCATTACAAAGGCTTGATCATCTAATAGATCATGCAAATAAAGAGCTTACAAAGATCGGCTCTCAATCAAAACTTTTAACAGCTACAAAAGAGCGAGCCGAAGTAATGAAAGTGAATGTGCTAGCTGTTAAAAATGATGTAATTGACGCAGACTATGCGGAGTCATATCTGAAATTTACGCAGCTTTCACTATCTTATCAAGCAACCCTACAAGCAAGTGCAAAGATAAATCAATTAAGCTTGCTAAATTATTTAAATTAAAATTTAAATCAGCAGGCCACCTAGCTTGCTGATTTTTTAAAATTAAACTCAAGCGTGCTATAATAAGCCTTTTTTATAAAGGATCTAAAATTTTACGACATATCTTATTTACAATTTTTGTTTGCATTTTTATATATTTTGGTATCGCTACAGCTGCTCCAACTGCTGATTTTGTTGGCTCGCTTGGACAAAGCCTTGGTATTTTAAATATCAAATATTTTGGACTTATCGCGTATGTTTATCCATTTTTATTGATCATTTTGGGCTATTTTGTCTATAAAAATTTTAAGAAATTTGACTTTGATTTTGCTCAGTTTTTGGTAGGAATTTTTCTATTTTTTGTAGCTTTTTTGATGTTTCAAGCCTTGAGTGCTTCAAGTGTAAATGGCGGTATAATTGGAAATTTTATAGTTAGTGCCTTAAAAGAGGTGATCGGCTCTATCGGCACTGCGGTTGCTATACTTATGATGTTTATTATCTCACTTGGGCTTGCTTTTAGGGAAAATTTTATCATTGTTTTAAGAAAGGCTTTTGTAGATAAAGAGATAAAAGTCCATGAAGAGAGAAATTTAAAAGAGATAAAACAAAAGCAACTTCCAAAAATCGAACGCAAAAGACAAAAGAATAATGATATAAAAGAAGAAGAGCTTATAGAAGCTCAGGTGCTAAATGATGATGAACAGAATTTAGATGAAGAGCTAGAGCCTGAGCTAGAAAAAGAGAGCAGAGCTTCAACTATAAACGGAGTTGAAATTTTAAACGAAGTGGCTGAGAACAAGAAGTTGCTTGATCAAATAGAGCGAGGAAATGTGGAAAAGCCAAAGAATTTTATCTTACCACCGCTTAAATTTTTAAACGATCCGCCAAAACGCTCGCATAGTGTCAATGAAACGGAAATCGATCAGCAAATTTCTAATTTGCTTGATAAACTCCGTAAGTTTAAAATAGACGGCGATGTGGTTAGAACTTATACTGGGCCTATCGTCACGACATTTGAGTTTCGTCCAGCTCCACATATCAAGGTAAGTAAAATTTTAACACTTCAAGATGACCTAGCGATGGCACTAAAGGCTCAAACGATCCGTATCCAAGCGCCGATCCCTGGTAAAGATGTGGTAGGCATCGAGGTGCCAAATCAAAATTTAGAAACTATATACCTAAAAGAAATTTTAGAGAGCGAAGTCTTTAAAAATGCAAGTAGCCCGCTAACTATGGCGCTTGGCAAAGATATCGTCGGTGCCCCTTTTGTGACAGACCTCAAAAAGCTCCCACATTTACTAATCGCAGGTACAACTGGATCAGGCAAGAGTGTGGGTATAAATGCGATGCTTTTAAGCTTGCTTTATAGAAATAGCCCGCAAACTTTACGTCTAATGATGATCGATCCAAAAATGCTTGAATTTAGCATATATAACGACATCCCACATCTTCTAACTCCAGTTATTACAGAGGCTAAAAAGGCGATCACTGCACTTGCCAATATGGTCGCTGAGATGGAGCGAAGATATAAGATAATGAGCCAAACTCGTACGAAAAATATAGAGAGCTACAATGAAAAGATGAAAGAGGAAGGCGGCGAGCAGTTCCCGTACATCGTTGTGATCATCGATGAGCTAGCTGATCTCATGATGACTAGTGGCAAGGATGTGGAGCTTTATATCGGCCGTCTAGCACAGATGGCAAGGGCTAGTGGCATACACTTGATAGTGGCAACTCAGCGCCCAAGTGTTGATGTCGTGACTGGCCTTATAAAAGCAAATTTACCAAGCAGGATAAGCTATAGAGTAGGGCAGAGGATCGATAGTAAGGTCATCCTTGATCAAATGGGAGCTGAGAGCTTGCTCGGACGTGGAGATATGTTATTTACACCTCCAGGAAGCCCTGGTGTGATCAGGCTTCATGCACCATTTGCTAGTGAAAAAGAGATAGAAACGGTTGTAAATTTCTTAAAAGAGCAACAAGATGTAGTTTATGATGAGAAATTCTTAATAGAAGAAGGCACAAGCGGAAGTGTGGCTGCTGGTACTCTAGGAGAAGATGAACTTGATGAGCTTTATGAAGAGGCCAAAGAGATCATTTTAAGTGAGCAAAAAACGTCAATAAGCTATCTGCAAAGACGCCTAAAGATAGGTTATAACAAAGCTGCAAATATAATCGAACAAATGGAGAAAATGGGTGTTTTAAGCCCAGTGAATGCAAAAGGACAAAGAGAAATTTTATAGCTAAAGTCATAAATTATTTTAATTTTAGAATTTTAATTTTTTATTAAAATTCTAAAAAGTCTTGACAAAGCACATTAAAATCTATATAATTACAACTCTTAAAAACATTGGGGTATCGCCAAGCGGTAAGGCAACTGGTTTTGGTCCAGTCATTCAGAGGTTCGAATCCTCTTACCCCATCCACTTTTTAAATCCAAAATAATACTTATCGCGGAGTAGAGCAGTGGTAGCTCGTCGGGCTCATAACCCGAAGGTCGGCGGTTCAAATCCGTCCTCCGCAACCAAATGCCCATTTTATCGATATTTGAAACACTTTTTAAAATGCTTAAATTATTCTGAAATTGATTTTAGTAAATTTTCGATAGTTTCTTTTGATTTTTTGACGTTTGCAGTAATATATTTTTGTGTTGTAGTTATATTTGTATGCCCCAATGTAAATGATACTTGCTCGATCGGAATTTTTAAATAATTTATTGAATATGTGCCAATTAGATGCCTTATATCGTGAAGTCTGATTTTAGGAAGATTATTTCGTTTAAGAAGTGAAGACCAGCTTTTACGCAAATCTTTAAATTTATCGTTTGTCATAGAATTTATAAAGACGTAATCGTTTAGCTTATTTTCTTTCTTAGCTATCAAAAATCTTTTGTAAAGACGATTAAAAAGTTCATCACTCATTTTATAAATCATATTTCTTTTAGCCTTATTAATTTTAAAAGGGATCGTATACGTCCTTGTTTTAAAATTTATATCGCTAAATTTTAAGCTTAATACTTCGTTTTTTCGTCTGCCGTGCAGTAGAAAAAAGAATATATCAGAGCTTGGCTCGGTATTTTCACAAATAGCCTTAATAAAACGTTTTTGAATAGTGATCGAGTAATCAAAATACCTTTTATTATCAAACTTTGGAAGCTCAATAAAATCGCAAGGATTTTTATTTATTAGCTCCAGTTTGATACCAAGCTTGAAAATAACCTTTAGCTTTGCAACGATATTCTTAATAGTCTTTATCTTGTAATCTTGCTTTATAAGATCATTGCAAAACTTTTGAATATCGATAAAATTTATATCTTCTATTTCTCTTAAGCCAAGTGAGTTTTTAAAATGCTTGTTATAAGTAGCTATATCACTTCTTAAAGTAGTCGGACTTAAAATAAGCTCGTAAAAGCTAATGTAATTATTAAAAAGCTCATTTAGTGTCATTAAATATACTCAAAACAATCATAATCAAATTTTTTAGCAAAGGCATCAAGAAGATCACCAAAACTAGAAAAATCACATAACCCATATTCAGAAAAAGAATAATAAGTTTTAAAAAAGGTAGTATCAAATTCTTCATAATCATATAAATAATATTCTTCTACAACAATGCCTAAAACTAATTGCGGAAAATAACAAAAAGGATAGAAAGAACAATCAACTAATAATTTTTTCATAATATACTCCTTAAAATTCATTACATATCAAAAATCTATCTACAAAACTATCAATATCAGGGGCATTTAGATCGTGCTTTTTGTGATAGTGTGTGAAGTTGTCTAAATTACGATCTAGCATTAAATTTTCAACATAAGCCAAATGCTGAGCATTTACATCACCGCCCAAGCTTTGATAATAATTAACTAATTCGTAATCTTTCATTCTGCTTACTGGTTTAGGCTTTTCATCGCTTTTAAAAAGCTCATCGCAAAGCTTTAAAATTTGCCTTTGTTTTAAGGAGTTGCCAAAGCTCTTTATTTCATCGCTTGAATCTTCATATCGTTTAATAGTGTTGCTATCTTTAATTATTCTAGTCTTTTGCCAAAGTTCGCCAAATTCATCAAATATTTTTAAAGGCTTTTTAGTATCAGGATCAACAACAACAGTAACCAAGCCTTTATTATAATTTTTAGTAAGAGATATTAGGTCAATACTGCCGTTTAGTTTTCTATAAATTTCAAGACTTACAAACGTTTTTGACATTGTAAAACGTCTGATATTATGCTTTAGATACCAGTAGCTAATATCGGTCAAGTTATCTAAATCAGGATTTTGACGTAAATCATCAAGAGTCTTAAAGATATACTTCATAATATAAGCAGTAGCGTTTTTAATATCAGTTTCAACCCTGCTATGAGTATCTAAAAAACGACTTTTAATAGCTATAACACAATCATTTATTTTTTCTTTAGGAACAAAAACAAGCAAATTCAAATGACAAGTTCCGTCTAAATGTGGCTCTTTAGTAGTTATATAACATCTTTCATTTTGTAATATTCTTCTAAAATGCTTTGAGTTCATAATGCTTCTAACTAAAGTTTGAAGCTTACTAGCTCCTGCGCTAACGCTATGCTTATCATCATCGATATACTTTTTATTATAAACAAGCTTTTTTCTGCCACTCTTAAGAGTTATAAGCTTTTGTTGGTGGTATTCACTAGGCAAGGTAAAAACTGCGAAAATAGGACAAAGCCCTTGACTTTGAGCATAATCATTAAGGCTAGATACTCGATTATTAAGTTCAGCAATGTATCTATTAGAGTTATGCCAGCTGGAAAAATAAAAATTTGAGTAAGGGACATACTCGCCATTTATCATAAAGAAATTGCTGTCTAAAAATTTCTTTTGATTTTCTAGTTTAGCTTTTAAAAAGATTTTATCAGTTTCACTAATTCCATACATCTTATTCCTTTAGGGTACACACTTATATTATATATAGCCAAGAGCGCACGCTCATTCCCCACTACGTGGGGCCCCTTTTGCGTTGCGCGCTGCGCTCGTTAGGTAGCGTTCTAAGGCAAGGTGTTTATCTTTTGGATCATAATAAAACTCAGAAAAAATATCTTTTTCAGCTGGAAGCATTGTTATGAATATACTAAAGCTATAATCAGTTGTTTTTTCGCTTTTATATGTAGTTATATCACCAAGAATAGGAATATTTTCAACAAAAGGAATAGTTTTTGTTGATTTTATTGTTTCTTTGCTATTAATACCGCCAATAAGAAAAGAGTTTGAATCAGTAAGATATACATTTGTTTTTAGATGCCTACTAGAAATTCTAGGAGTCAATGTATCATCAAGCAAACTTTCTATATATAAATCCAAAGTAAAGCTAACGCTATCATTAGTAATTAAGACATTTGTAATATAAAGCTTTAAGCCAACATCTTGGTAATCAACTTGGTTTGTAGTCATTCTTTGATTGTTTTGAATTTCGATTGATGATTTTTGAATAGGAGTTTTTATAACGCTCTCGATTACGCTGTCTTTATTGTCAATTAGAGTAACTCTAGGATTATAAAGTAGATCAGATACACCCTTTTCTTTGAGTAAATTTATAAGGCTGGTGACGGAATCTTTATTAACTTTGGTGCTATCGACCGTAAGAACGTTGGTAATAATTTTAAAATAAAAATGATCTAGTGGATTTAAAAGTGATTCTATACGTGGGCCAATTTCTTTAAGTTTTGTATTGTCTGTGCTAATAATTGTAAAGCTAAGTTGCCTTAATTGATAGCTAGTGTCAAGCCCATTAATAAGATTATTAATAATCTCATACTGACTTTCAGTAGTAATAAGCAGTATCCTATCACTATAAACAGTGTATTTTATGTTTTCACTAAATAAAGAAAGAGCAGATACGACATCTTCTTTGGAAACGTGCTTAAATTTGATTATATAATCATTCAATACTGGCTTATCCTCAGTAGTTGGATTATATATCAACAAAACGCTATCTTGTATCAAATAATCAAGGCCATTAACGTTTAAAATATCTTTAAGCAACTTAGAAAAAGTATCGGTTTTACTTAGATCAAGCGTAGGTAAGAATACGTCAAAATTAGTATCGACGTTACCACTAATGACAATATTTTTGCCAGTTATAGAACTAATCTCGCCTAAAAAATCGTTAAAGGTAATGTTACGATATTCTAAGGCAGATAAACTACTTGAGAGCAGGAAGCATAGGACTAGAATCAGTCTTTGGAGATTTTTCATTTGCAAACCCTTGTGATGAATTTTCTAAGCTTTTTAAAACTCTTTCAAAATCTGCATGGCAAGAAACAAAATAATCAATGTAATTGCCTGACTTCTTATCTTGTAAGAATATATGGCAGTTTGAAAAAGAAAGAAGTTCTAAGAAGCTATCTAAAGATAAATCAATGGCATAATTTCTAAATTTACAACCATTTGGAAAGCAAGTTATCTTTAGATAGATTCTATTGTTATTAAAAATAGTGGTGTTTATATCTGAATTATCTACGCTATTTGAAATTGTTTTAGGCTTTTTAGAATCAGAAGTATTTAAATCAACAAACCTAGTATCTTGACTAGTTGATTGAGCTGGCTCATGCTTAGGCTCTAGAAATTTATATATAGCGTAAGAAGCTATAATAAAAATTATTAAAAATAAGATCTTTTTAGTTGCATAGCTTTTATAAATTTCTTTTGAGCCACTACTATATAAATCTGATACTTTTTGATTAAATTTTAGATTTTCAGAGCGAATAAGATTATAATTAAAATTAGATGAAGTGCTATAAACTTTATATTTAAAAAGACTACTAAAGAGCCTTTTGCCACTAGGCTGGGCCATATACATTAATTCAGTATGAACTAAATATTCTCTATTTGTCTGACGTTTAGACTGAAATAAAAAAATAATATCAATGCCAAAATGTCCGTGATAACTTAAAAACCTACCAAGACTATCATTAAATGTCTTAGTAAAGGTGTTGTAAGCTTCATCAAGAACTATCAAGCAATGATGATAATTTTCATAGATGCCATTTTTTAAAGCATATTCATCATAATTATCTACATTATCTAAAAAGCCATTTTCATATTGAGAACTAAGCGTATATTCTTGACTAACAGCGGTAAGAAAATCATTTTTATCATATTGCTTTACAAAGCCATCAAAATGATCAAATTTTAAGCCATTAATATTAGTATAAATAAATCTATACTTTGATTCATTTTTTAAATGTAGCTCATACTCATCATTTATTATATGAACCGCTTTATATGTTTTTCCAGAGCGTGGCGGACCTATAATCAAGCTTAACATTTTATCTACTCATTAATGTTAATAGGTCAGTTATGATCTTAGTAATGTTGGCTCTAACATACAAGATAACCTTATAAAGCTGCAGAGCAAAGAAAAGACTAAGAATAGATATAAATAAAGTCATAGCAGTTGAAAAAGCAGAAGCTAAACCACTTTGATGTAAAAACTCCATAGCAGAGTTTAAAACAGTTTGATTAGGCAAGCCACCAAAAGAACCGCTAACACTAGAGCCATAATCAAACATTTTAGGGATATATTCTCTTAGCAAATTCCAAATTTTCATAATAAATAAAATGGCATAGCCAGCAAATGCAATAAGAAAAGCCACAAAAGAAGCATAAATAGGCACAACAAAAGCTAAAATGGTATTTCTTATACCAATTTTCTTGACTAGAAATTCAATAAAATTAACTATAAAACCGCCAACAGCACCAATTAACCATTTCATGATTCACCGCCTACCCTAAAGAGATATTTCAAAGAAAACATAATGATCTCGAAGCTAAACCAAATCGTAAAAAATAGCGTAAGAATAGACCTATAAGGAGTAACAATACGACAAGGATCGATCTCAAATAAATTATTTTTCTCACTACCAGGAGTTGGGCCACTAATAGTAAAAGGACAAGTACCTTTAGGAATATCAGGAGATTCAATGCCTTTATTAAAAATTTCTAATGACTCGTTAAAATTATTCATTAAATTGTCAATATCGCTTTTAAAGTTGTTTAAAAAATTAAAAGCGTCATTAACAGACACATCAAATTTAGCAAGCTCGCTTTGTAGTGCCGAAAAAGAAGTGGCAGTATTAACATTAGGCTCATAGTTCCATTGCTCGAGCTGCTGATTTTTGATAGAGGTTAAAGTATCGTTTATAGAATCAAGCTTAGCACCATTTCTATTTATAGCTTGCTCCAAAGAGCTTAAATCAATAGACTGTGAGGGCTGGGTAGGTGTAGTAGTAGATGAACCACTACCGCCATTACCTGGACTAGACGAATTGCCACCTGAACTTGACGTCCCGTCTTTAGGAATAGAATTATTAACTCTATTATCAGAACCAATAGTATTAACATAACCAGTTGAAAATTTACTACTACCTTTTGGAGTTTTATAAGTATAAGAATAAGTTACATCTTGAACCCTTGAACCAGTTTGTGTGGTAGTTTCTACAACATCAACATCTATAATACTTTGATCAGGCGTAACAATATTACCTTTGTAGGTTGCTTTATTGCCAGTATTGCTAGTTTGCTTAATTGTCATCGGCAAATTAGGAGTAGGCTTATCAGAAGTTTTAAACATAGTATTTAGATCATAATCAAGATTTATATTTTTAACTTCATTTGGAACAGTGATCTCTTTTGTGGGGATAGGCTTAGACATATCCTTTAGCTTTGCGGTAACAATAGTATTATTTTCAATTTTAGAAACCGAAGCGTCTTTTGGCAAATCAAATTTTCTTAAATTTGGAGAAACATCGGCTAGTTTTTGTGGAGATTTTATAATATTTGATGAAGTTGAAATAGTAGAATCAATCTTGCCAGTTTCTCTAAAGGTATTATTTAAAGCAATAGCGGAATCATCAACTGGCTTAAAATCAAAAACTGGCTCAGGACCAGCCTTAGTAGCTTTAATATCAACTATTTGGGGTCTATATTCTAATAAATTTATCTTAGGTGCTTTAGAGCCACTAGCAAACAAACCTTTAAAAAAATTAGATAAAGAAGTAAGACCATTTTTTATAGAATTAATAGGCAAGGGGATCATAAATCCGCCCATAAGAAAAAGATCACTTTCGAGCTGTTGTTCGGCTTCAAGTTTATAAAGGGTAGAAGTTGTATAACAACCTTCAGGGAAACTCATACAAGCAGTCAATTCAAGACCATAAAGATCAGCACAATCATGATAAACCATGCCAAATGATTTACACTTATCCCTATCAATGTTAGGATCAGGAAGACACTCTTCAACAATTTTATCTCTTAAAAGAAGCTCAACCTTTCTTTCATTATAAATCATAGGAGAAGGACACCAGTCAGGACGTTTTAATTTAGGCTCACATTTACCAGTTTCTTTATTGAAAATTTGATCAGCAGGGCAAGAATCAACGCAAGTATTTTTTTCAACGTCCCATTTTTGACCAGCTGGACAAGAATCAACGCATTGCATAGTATCAGTGTTAAATTCTTGATTTAGCTTACATCTTGCAACATCATGTGAAACAAAGACAGTAAAATCATAATAATCAAAAACAGGATCTGTAGGATTATCAGAAGCAACAAAATAATCAAAAATACCACCACCACCACGCTGACCAAAACGGCCAGTTCTACGCTCGCCACCTATATAAACATGATTAGAGTTAAACCCAACATAAAAACCAGGAGTTTTTGAGCCTAAAAAATAATAAGCTTCTTGAGTAATTGTAAAAGAATAGATAAAGTAATAACCAGTTTCAGGCGATCTAAGACCGTAATAATTATTACCTTTTAAAAATTTGCCATCAATAGGCTTAAAAGAGCTATCAAAGTCTTTATCACGAATAACCGAACATAAGCCACCAGAACAAGCATTAGAAAAAGCAAAAGAGCATAAAAGAGATAAGAAAATGAAAGATCTAACTAGAAATTTCATATAAAATCCTTAAATAAAATTTTATTCATAAATATTTATCTCCTATAAATTACTGACGCCCTCGGTTGTCGCTTCATTTTTAAGAAAAAAATGAAGTTAAAAATTTAGTATCGAGCACCTTTAAAATTTAAAACCTATTTGACAAAAGAAAGAGCTATAACGTAAATAAAAATAGGAACGAAAAAGAGAGAAAAAACGTTTAAAAAATAGTTAAATACATCGTTATTAAATACTTCAATCATCGTGTAGCTCCGACTATGATTAAGCCAATAAGGAAAGAAAATGCTATAAGTATCGCAGAAAGACCCATTAAAAAATTAAATTGATATTCGTATATACCTAAGTTTGAAATTAAATCATTTTTTTGCATGTAGCAAATATTAGTTTCAGTATTAAAAATATAATTAGTTTGAAAATTAGAAAGAGAATCATAAGAAATAGAAACGCTACTATCGAAATTTTCAAGAAATATTGTTTTATCTTTTATATAAAAATCTTTAACGCAGATATTTAAATTAGGGATATATATAGCATTTTCTTTCATTATTATGCACCTTTAAAGGGGCAAGAAGCCCCTAAAATTACTTGATGAAAGATTTAACTCTGCCAGCTATCATAAAGATGAAAGCAACAGCGATAACACCAGCAAATACGTAGTCAAATAAAGCATAGTCAGCTTTTAACGGCGTAGTTGGAATAACTGGAGCATCTCCAGCGAAAAGAGCAGGAGCTGAAAGCAATGCAGAGCCAACAGCAGCAACTTTAACCTTAGTAGATTCTAGAAAATTTTTAGTTTTTTCCATATCTAACTCCTTTTTATAAAATTATGAGTTTAAACTCTAGAAAATCTATAAAAATAAACTTTCTAGAGATTAATGCGGGAGAGTGGTTTGCTACTCACATTAAGGCATAGCCCCCGCTTTTTGTTATTTAGATGGCTTTGTTTCCTTTAAAAAAGGGTTTTCATTGAAAACTTGGAAACTCAAACTCTCATCAGGGAACATATAAGCACCATTACGAGTATTTAAAAAACGATATGGAACAGCAATATATTTGCCTTTGACGGAATCAAATTTAGGCTTTAAAGAAAAGTCATAATTGATAGTTTCGGTTGATTTAACAAGATAGCCATGCTGGTCACGACTTTCAAATGTAATAGTTATATCAATAGATGATGAAACTTCGCCGGTCTTTTTGTCGATACGAGAAATTGGACGAACTTCGTCACAAAGGCCTAAAAGGTAAGTGTACATGTGTAGCTCCTTAAGAAATATTTATTTGTAGCTTAGTATTTTAGGGGCAGAGCTACACCACCCCCAACAGTTTTACAACGTATTAAGGTTGAAACAAACAAGCCCCAAAACATCTTCACTCTGTTGCGGGCGGTTTGTCAATTTATAAATAGTTTAAAGCCATATTAAGGGCAAAATTTACATACCTTCGATAGAATCGAAAATATGAAATCATTTCATACGAACAATGAAATTATTTCATAATGTAACTTAAATAAAAATTAAAAATGAAAGAATTTCAAAGAATATGGAAAAAAAAGAAATCGCAAATTTACTTGAAATAGAGCTAAGAACTCTCTATAACTGGGAAAAATCAAGACCTAAACTATATAATTTTATTATGGAAAATATTAACTCTACACAAGAAAATGCTTCAAAAATAGATGAATTAAAAAAATATTTTGAAAAATTATCAGACATAGAACAAGAATATTTTTTATCTAGCCTAAAAGTAAAAGTATTAGAAAAAGAAATAAAACAAACAGAAACATACAAATGACAAATGCAGAAATCGCAAAAAAGCTCAAAATAGCCGAAAAAACTATATACAACTGGCGTAAAAATAGAAAAGAACTTTTTGAAGTTATAGAAAATGGATTAAATTCAAAGAAAAACAAAGAAAGCTTATATGTAAATGATACATATAAAGAATTAATACAGCTCTTTGAAAAACTATCAGAACAAGAAATTCAATACTATATCCTAGATATAAAAACAAGAATTTTAAAAAAAGAAATAGATAAATGAATAAAAGAGAGGCAGCCAAATTTATCGAAAAAGATATAAGCACTATCTATAACTGGAAAAAAACTAACCCCAACCTATACAAAATACTAGAATTTTATTTTCAAAAAGAAAGTGAAACTAATCCAAAGCACAAAGAGCTAATAGAACTATTTGATAAGCTAAGTGAGATAGAACAAGAATTTTATTTATCAGACATAAAAGCAAGAATACTTAAAAAAGAGATGGATAAATGAAAAAATCTAATAAAATGCAAAATAATTTGTTAAAAAGTATAAAAAATGACTAGACAAGAGTTAGCAGAAAAATTAAATATTACAAGAAATACACTCACAAACTGGGAAAAAGAAAAGCCAGAATTAATCAGATTAATAAACCAAGGTCTAGCACTAGACGATCAAATTTTGGAAACTCAAAAATTCTTAGAAAAATTAGAAAAAATAAAAGAAAAAGCAAAAAATGGAAAACTAAATATAAAAAATAAATAGAGATAGGTAAATGAATAAAAGAGAAGCAGCTGAATTTATTGGAAAGGATATAAAAACTATATACAACTGGGAAAAAACTAACCCAAATCTATACAAAATACTAGAATTTTATTTTCAAAAAGAAAGTGAAATTAATCCAACGCACAAAGAGCTAATAGAACTATTTGATAGGTTGAGTGAAATAGAGCAACAATTTTATTTATCAGACATAAAAGCAAGAATACTTAAAAAAGAGATAGGATAACAGGGTGAAAATACTAAACTTTATTATTGCTTTGCATTTTTTTAATAGCAGATCCAATTGATTTTACTATATAGAATAATGCTCTTTTAAATTCTTTGATATCGCCATAAACCAAAACTTGATTTAAATATTCTTTTCTAAGTTTATCGGTTGTTAAATAGTCTTCTAGATTAAATTTTGTAAATTCTTCTTTCAAGATCAAACCTTAGATATTTTTACACCAGCCCAAGTTACTAAAACAGCAAAAACAACTATTAAGAATAAACCAAATATTGACATTATAATAATCCTTTCATTTCTTTTAATACGTCTAAACATGCTTTTAAAAGATAACAAAATAAAATACTTACCAAAAAGATTGCAATGGTAGAGCAAAAATTTAAGATAAACCCATTTTTATCAAAATTAAGAAAGATAAAACCTATTAAACCAGCATCTAAAAGTAAAAGCGTGGTAAGAAAAGGCTTTAAGAAATCGAGTTTAATTTTTAAAAACTCCCATAAATTCTTATTTTCCATAACTATCCTTTGCGAACATTATAACATAAAATAAGTCCTTAACGCTCATAACCCGAAGGTCGGCGGTTCAAATCCGTCCTCCGCAACCAAATGCCTCATATCTTTATCATTTAAAAACTAAACGCCAACTCCTATACCGTCACGTATATCATCAACATTGAGATGAACGTAGTGTAAGCTACTTTTAATATCTGTATGACCCATAAAAGCCATCAGTTTATGTGCATTAAATCCCTTCAAACTCACTAACCTAGAAGCCACTGTATGGCGTAATACGTATAGTCCGTGAGTGTTGTTTTCTCCCTTATATCCTAGATGGTTTCTTACGGCCCACCACATACGATTTGCTGTATCATGGTTTAGATGAGTTATAGGGCACTTGTTTAAGGGTAGGTCTTTGCAGTTACCATAAGCACCTTGAGATACCCAGCAGTAAGCCATACGAAGCACTTGGTCGTCTTTTGTTTCAGTAAAGAGTTTGCGAGCCTCTATTTTACTTACGCTCTTAGCTATCTCTAAGCGTTGTTTTATGGCTCTAAAAATTTCTCTGTAAAGTAGAATATTTAATATGTAAAAAGGAAGATTAGTAAAAAATAGGCATCATCTCTTTATAAATACAAAAAGTAAAATTTGTATTAACTCTTGGCAAAATATTTCATAAATATATAAAGAAGATTTATCATCTAGTATTATTTTATGGATTATTAGTATAAATTTAAAAATGCAGGAGGGGCGAATGCCCCTAATTATTATTTTAAAGTTTGGATGTATTCAGCTACTGCTTTTGCATCTTCGTCGCTCATTGGAGTAGCGATTGGTTTCATCATAGCGCCAAGACCAAATTTATTTGCTCCTGTTTTATAACCCTTTAGTGCCTCTTCGATAGCTGCTGCATCAAGAGATGTTAAAGCTGGAACTTTATTATTAAACATTTTTTCAGCTTTTGCACCATGACAGGCGATGCATTTTTTGTAGATAGCAGCACCATCTGCAGCAAAGGCAGCAGTTGAAAGTAGAGCCGCAACGCTAGAAACAATTAGTAATTTTTTCATTTTTCATCCTTTGTAAAAAAGTTTGTGCATTATAGTACAAAAAGGTAAATTCGCAAGAAGCTAGTTAAAATATTTTGGCTATAATCACCAAATGAATAAAAATGAGCCTATTAAAGCACTTTTTCTAGATAGAGACGGCGTAATAAACGAAGATGCTGGATATGTTTACGAGATAAAAGACTTTAAATTTATCGATGGCATTTTTGATGCGTTAAGAGAATTTGCTGAGGCTGGCTACAAGCTCTTTGTCGTGACAAATCAATCAGGCATCGGCAGGGGCTACTACACGCAGGAGCAGTTTGACGCTCTAAACAAATTTATGCTAGAAAGCTTTAAAAAAGAGCAAATTTTTATCACCAAAGTCTATTTTTGTCCGCACGCTCCAGAGGCGGATTGCGCTTGCAGAAAACCAAATCCAAAAATGATACTTGATGCTTGCAAAGAGTTTAACATCGACCTTGAAAACTCGATCATGATAGGCGATAAGCCAAGCGACATCGAGGCTGGCAAAAGAGCAGGTGTGGGCAGAAATTTCTTGCTTGATGGCATAAATTTTAAAGATGTAAGAGATGTTTTAAATAAGCTAAAAAAGGAAAAATCACTATGAATTTAAACGGAAAAAAAATAGTTATAACTGGCGGCGCTGGCTTTATCGGCTCAGCTTTGGCGCATTATTTTGATGAAAACTTTAAAGACGCTCACGTGCTTGTAGTGGATAAATTTAGAAACGACGAGACATTTAGCAATGGCAACCTAAAAAGCTTTGGACATTTTAAAAATTTACTTGGCTTTAAGGGTGAAATTTACGCTGGTGGCATTAACGATCGCAGCACGCTTGAGAAGATAAAAAACTTTGCTCCAGACGTCATCTATCACGAGGCAGCGATCTCAGATACGACCGTTAAAGAGCAAGACGAGCTAATAAAAACAAATGTAAATGCCTTTGTAAATTTACTTGACATCTGCGAGAGTTTGGGCGCAAAGATGATCTACGCAAGCTCAGGGGCGACTTACGGTAACGCAAAGAGCCCACAAACAGTTGGCGAGTGCGAAGCGCCAAATAACGTATATGGCTTTAGCAAGCTAAGCATGGATAATATCAATAAAATTTATGCAAAGCGCGGCGTGAGCGTGGTTGGACTGAGGTATTTTAACGTCTTTGGCAAGGGCGAGTTTTTCAAAAATAAAACAGCCTCGATGGTGCTTCAGTTTGGCCTGCAAATTTTAGCTGGCAAGACGCCAAGACTCTTTGAAGGGAGCGACCAGATCAAAAGAGACTTCGTTTACATAAAAGACATTATTGACGCAAACATAAAAGCACTTGACGCGCCAAGTGGTGTCTATAACGCAGCTACTGGCAAGGCTAGAAGCTTTCAAGATATCGCTGACATCTTGCAGCGTGAGATCGGCGTAAATTTAGGCAACGAATACATCAAAAACCCATTTATCGGCTCATATCAGTTTCACACAGAGGCCGATGTCGCCCCAGCTCGCGAGGCATTTGGTTTTAGCGCGACTTGGAGCCTAGAAGAGGCGATCAAAGACTACTTACCAGAGATAAAGAGAATTTATAAGGAAGAGCTAAATGGCTAAGAGAGTTAAAATTTTAGTCGTCGGCGATCTCATGCTGGATCACTATATTTGGGGTAGCTGCGACCGTATCTCGCCAGAAGCGCCAGTGCAGGTTGTTAAGATAAATAACGAAACCTACACGCTTGGTGGCGCTGGCAATGTAGTAAGAAATTTACTCTCGCTTGGCGCAAATGTGAGCGTGGCTAGCGTTTTAGGAGATGACGAGGCTGGCAAAAAGATAAAAGAAAAGCTTGCTGAGCTAAATGTAAAAGATGAGCTGATCCTCACCGAAAAAGGGCGTGAAAGCTCGATAAAAAGCCGCATCATGGCATCGCACCAGCAAGTTGTCAGGATCGATAAAGAGAGCGTTGTCAAGATAAATTTAGAAGATGAGCTCATCTTAAAAGTCAAAGAAAACCTTGTAAATTTCAAGGCTGTCTTACTAAGCGACTACGGCAAGGGCGTGCTTAGCAAAAAAGTCTGCCAAGAGATCATAAACGAGTGCGTGAGGCTAAATATCCCAGTACTTATTGATCCAAAAGGCAGCGACTACTCAAAATATAAAAACGCGACCCTTCTAACGCCAAATAAAAAAGAGGCGAGCGAGGCTACAAATTTAAAGATAAAAGATAAAGCTGAGCTTGAAAAGGCGATAAAACAGCTAAAAGACGAGCTAAATTTGACCTATTCTATCATCACGATCTCAGAAGAGGGCATCGCGCTATATGATGATAGGCTGCACATCTTTGCCGCCAAAGCAAAAGAGGTCTTTGATGTCACAGGTGCCGGAGATACGGTGCTTGCCACACTTGGCTACATGCTAGCAAACGAGGCTGATATAAAAGAGGCAATAAAGATAGCAAACCTCGCTGCAGCCGTCGTCGTAGCTAAGATAGGCAGTGCAACGGCTAGCTTTAGCGAAATCGAGCAGCTGCTAAATAGCTCATTTGGGGCAAATTTCGAACACAAGCTTAAAAGTGTTGAGGAATTAGAAGAAATTTTGAGCCAAAAGGATAAGAAAAAGGTTGTTTTCACAAATGGCTGCTTTGATATCTTGCACGCTGGACACGTAAAATACCTAGCGCGCGCAAGAGAGCTTGGCGATCTTTTGGTCGTTGGGCTAAACTCAGATGCTTCAGTTAAGAGGCTAAAAGGCGAGGCTAGGCCTATAAACTCGCAAGATGATAGAGCCTGCGTGCTAAGCGGGCTTGGATTTATCGATTATGTCGTGATATTTGATGAGGATACGCCATTAAATTTGATAACAAAGATAAAGCCAGACGTGCTTGTAAAAGGGGCTGACTACAAGGGCAAAGAGGTAGTTGGCAGCGAGATCGTAAAAGAGGTCAGGCTGATCGACTTTGTCGAGGGCAAAAGCACAACAGGGATAATAAAAAGGATAAAAGATGCTAAAAACGATGATAAAAAATGAGCTCGAGGCTCACCAAAAGACCTTTAGCGAGCATGTAAATTTGCTAGGTAGCTTGGAGTGTGCTTGCCAGATGGTGGCTGATACGCTAAAAAATGGCAAAAAGGTGCTGATATGTGGTAACGGTGGCTCTGCGGCGGATGCTCAACACTTTGCAGCCGAGCTAACTGGCAGATATAAAAGCGAGCGTCAAGCGCTCCCTGGCATCGCGCTAACTACCGACACTTCGGCACTTACTGCCATTGGCAACGACTACGGCTTTGACTATGTCTTTTCACGCCAGTTTGAGGCCTTAGCTCAGTCTGGCGACTTGCTCGTGGCAATCTCAACAAGCGGCAACAGCAAAAACGTTCTTGAAGCTATAAAAAGTGCCAAGAAAATGGGCGTATCAGTGCTTGGACTTAGCGGCAAAGGTGGCGGCGCGATGAATGAAGGATGTGATCTAAATTTAGTCGTTAGCTCAAGCGATACAGCAAGAATTCAAGAGTCGCACATATTTTTCATTCACACGATATGTCAAGCCGTAGATGAGGCTTTTAGGGGCTAAAATGCAAGAAGCGATGGATAAATTTTTAAATGATCCAAGCCAGCAAAATGAGATAAATTTGATATCTGCTTTAAAAAAGGCTACTTTTTTCGCTCCGGTGCTTTTAAACCAAGCGCTTGTAAAACCTGATGGCGGCGTAGTTTATGAGGAGGAGGGCTCAAATATCAAATTTATCCTTCTTGAAGATGAGGGCGAGAAGCTTAGTTATTTTCCAGCATTTACTAGCAAAGAGGCGATGAAGCTTTGGCGAAACGATAGCGAGCAAGAGAGCATTGAGATAGGGCTAAAAGAGTATCTTGCGATGCTACGAGAGAGCAGTTACGCTGGAGTCGTGGTTGATGCTTTTAGCTATGATTTTATTCTTAAAAAAGAGCAGATAGCAAGAATTTTAGACTAAAATTTTCATCGCACTATTGCCAAAGTCGCTGATTTACTATTTAGCAAGTTTTTATCAATTATTGGCTAAAATCAGCCAAGCTAAATTTAAGGAAAAAAATGAAAGACAATCTACTTGAATTAACCCAAGATATTGCGTCTGTTGATATCGAAGAGTCTATAAAAACTAGCTATCTTGACTACTCTATGAGTGTTATCGTCGGACGTGCCTTGCCTGATGCTAGAGACGGCTTAAAACCAGTCCATAGAAGAATTTTATACGCTATGGACAATCTTGGTGTTGGCAGCAGAAGTGCCTACATGAAGTCAGCTCGTATCGTCGGTGAAGTCATAGGCAAGTACCACCCACACGGCGACACAGCAGTTTATGACGCTCTTGTTCGTATGGCGCAGAAATTTTCTATGCGTTATCCAGTCGTTGACGGACAAGGAAACTTTGGCTCTATTGACGGCGACAGCGCAGCTGCGATGCGTTATACCGAAGCTAGAATGACAATGCTTACTGAAGAGCTTTTAAAAGATATAGACAAAGATACGGTTGATTTTGTACCAAACTACGATGATAGAGAGATCGAGCCAGATGTACTTCCAAGCCGTGTGCCAAATTTATTATTAAACGGCTCAAGCGGTATCGCTGTCGGTATGGCGACAAATATCCCACCACACAGCCTTGATGAGCTTATAGACGGTCTTTTGCTCCTTCTTGAAAACAAAGAGGCGACACTTGAAGAGGTGATGGAATTTATCAAAGGTCCAGACTTCCCAACAGGTGGTATCATCTTTGGTAAAAAGGGCATCATAGAGGCCTACCGCACAGGTCGTGGCAGGGTCAAACTAAGAGCAAAAACCCACATAGAAAAAAAGCCAAATAAAGATGTGATCGTCATCGACGAGCTACCATATCAAACAAACAAAGCTAGGCTTATCGAGCAGATCGCTGAGCTTGTAAAAGATAAGCAGATAGAGGGCATCAGCGAGGTTAGAGATGAGTCTGACAAGGACGGTATCCGCGTAGTTATCGAGCTAAAACGCGACGCGATGAGCGACATCGTGCTAAATAATCTTTTTAAATCAACCACGATGGAGAGCACTTTTGGCGTTATTATGCTTGCTATTAATAACAAAGAGCCAAAGGTATTTAATCTTATCGAACTACTTAAGCTATTTTTAAATCACAGAAAAACCGTTATCATTAGAAGAACGATATTTGAGCTTGAAAAAGCGCGCGCAAGAGCCCACATATTAGATGGTCTAAAGATCGCACTTGATAACATCGACGAGGTGATCGAGCTTATTAGAAATAGTGCCGATACGTCGGTTGCTAGAGAGGGCTTGATGAGTAAATTTAACCTCTCAGAGCTTCAAGCAAACGCTATCCTTGATATGCGTCTAAGCAAGCTCACAGGCCTAGAGAGAGAAAAACTAGAGGCCGAGCTAGCTGAGCTTGTGGCTGAGATCGCAAGACTTGATGAAATTTTAAAGAGCGAGACATTGCTTGAAAATTTGATCAAAGAAGAGCTTCTTGAGATCAAAAATAAATTTAAAGTGCCAAGAGTGACTGAGATCGTTGATGACTACGATGATATCGACATCGAAGATCTTATACCAAATGAAAATATGGTCGTAACAATAACTCACCGAGGCTACATCAAGCGTGTGCCAAGCAAGCAGTACGAGAAGCAAAAGCGTGGCGGTAAGGGCAAAGTAGCGGTCACTACATATGATGACGATTTTATAGAGAGCTTCTTTACTTCAAATACCCATGACACGCTTATGTTTGTGACTGACCGCGGACAGCTATACTGGTTAAAAGTCTATAAGATCCCAGAGGGAAGCCGCACAGCAAAGGGCAAGGCAGTTGTAAATTTGATCCAGTTGCAGCCTGATGAGAAGATCAAAGCGATCATCCCAACGACTGACTTTGACGAGAGCAAATCTCTAGCATTCTTTACTAAAAACGGCATCGTAAAACGCACAAATTTAAGCGAATTTAAAAACATCCGCTCAGTTGGTGTAAGAGCGATAAGTCTTGATGAGAACGACGAGCTAGTAACTGCGCTCATCGCTCAAACATACGATGATATGCCAGTCACTGACCCAGAAAATGAGCTAAGCGTTGAGACTGAAGTGCTAGAAGTAGAAGAGCTTCAAAATGAGATCGACGAAGATAATGTAAATGCTGAAGAGGATGCAAACTCAAGCGATGAGACAATGCTATTTGTCGTTACTAAAAAGGGTATGTGTCTAAAATTTAAGATTAGTAAGGTTCGCCAAATGGGAAGAACTGCACGCGGCGTAACTGGTATCAAATTTAAAGAGCCAGGTGATGAGGTCGTAGGTGCAGCAGTCATCGAAAGTAACGATCAAGAAATTTTAAGCATATCTCAAAAAGGTATCGGCAAACGCACAACTGCTGATGAGTACCGCTTGACAAATCGCGGCGGCAAAGGCGTCATCTGCATGAAGCTAACAAGCAGAACAGGCGATCTAGTGGGCGTTGTGATGGTTGATGAAGAGCAAGATCTAATGGCTCTAACATCAAGCGGCAAGATGATAAGAGTCGATATGCAAAGCATCCGCAAAGCAGGACGTAATACAAGCGGTGTGATCGTCGTAAATGTCGATGGCGATGATGTTGTAAGTATCGCAAGATGCCCTAAGGCTGAAGATGGTGATGATGAAGAAGCATCAGGCGAAGATATGGGGCTTTTGGAATAAATTTTGCTGTTAAATTTTAAATAAAAGCATAAAAAGGTTGTTTATGAAGATTAAAATTTTATTTTTTGCTGTAATGGCGACACTTTTTAGTGGTTGTACATTTAATGGCTTTATGGGCGAGCCGACAAGCACATCAAACCGCAATGTAGTCATCCAAAAGGTCGATAAAGACGATCTTAGAGAGGTGATGAAAAAAGAGAAGATGATATATGATAGCGCTCCAAGAGAGACTACTTTTAGAGCCACAGGCGAGGGCATAGCTCCGCTAAATTCGCTCTCGTACGCTCAGTCAGTCACTCTTGCAAAAAGAGCAGCAATGGCTGATGCTTATTCTCAGCTTGCTGGCAAGCTTTATGGCGTAAAGATCAACGCTGAAGACACAGTAAGAGACGCTATGCTAAACGACTCATCTATCACTTCAAAGGTTCAAGGTCTTGTTAAAAACGCAAGGATCGTGAATGAAAATTTCAAAGACGGGCTTTATAAGGTAAATATGGAGCTTAAGATAGACGAAGATAAGTGGCGAGAAGTCTTTTCTTACTAACGATACTTTTAAATTTTGCCTTTTGCTTGGAAGAATTTATCTTCTGGGCGAAGGTCGATACAAAAAACCAAATAGTTGCCTTTGAAGAAATTTCATTTTCAATGGCGATGACTCTAACACCAAATCCAAAACCAAAATTTCTTTGTCAAATAGACGCTTTTAAAGATGAAAACACCACAACTCTTGGCTTTTTAAATTTACACAAAGATGAAATTTTTGACTGCTTTGCCTTAAAAAAAGTGATGATAAAAAATGAGCTTAATGTCAAAAATGCACAGGTCACAAACGCTTCAAATTTGAAAATTTTGCCAGTTAGATTTATGGTGGAATTTAAGCCAAAATCCGCTATCATCGGCACACTTCAATAAAAAGAGATCAAATGAATATCGTCATAGTAGAAGATGACATCAATATGCGAAAGTCGCTTGAGATCGCACTTGGCGAGTATGAAGAGCTAAATATAAAAAGCTATAAGAGCGCAGTTGAAGCCCTAAAAAAGCTAAGCGACGACACTGATCTAATCATCACCGATATAAACATGCCAAAGATGGATGGACTTGAGTTCATTAAAGAGTTAAACGGCAAATTTGACGTCATTATAATGACAGGAAACGCGACACTTAACAAGGCGATAGAGAGCGTTAGGCTCGGCGTAAAGGACTTTTTAACCAAGCCGTTTGACGTCTCAACGCTTTACGAGGCGATAAAAAGGGTCGAGCTTCTTAAGCAAAAAACTCCAAAAACCATAAAAAAAGTTGAAACCAAAAACGAAAACAATGGCTTTTTAGCCACTTCAAAAGCTCTTGAAGCGACACTAAATATCGCGCTAAAAGCTGCAAGGACTGATGCTTCAATAATGCTTAGTGGTGAAAGTGGCGTTGGTAAGGAGGTCTTTGCTAAATTTATCCATGCAAACTCGCCTAGAAAAGATGCAGCATTTGTTGCTTTAAATATGGCAGCGATCCCTGAAAATTTGATAGAAAGTGAGCTTTTTGGCTTTGAAAAAGGCGCATTTACTGACGCTGCGACTACCAAAAAAGGGCAGTTTGAACTGGCAAATGGCGGAACGCTATTTTTAGATGAGATCGGCGAGATGCCTATAAATTTACAGCCAAAATTACTTCGTGCCTTACAGGAGCGCGAGATAACAAGGCTTGGTGCCACAAAGAGCGAAAAGATAGATGTTCGCATCATCTGTGCTACAAACGCAAATTTAGAGCTTGCTATGAAAGAGGGCAGGTTTAGAGAGGATCTTTTCTACCGCCTAAATACGATCCCGCTTTTCATCCCGCCACTTCGCGAGCGAAAGGATGAAATTTTGCCTATCGCGCAGGATGCTTTAGAAAAATGTTGCAAAGAGTATGGCTTTGAGGCTAAAAATTTCTCAAAAGCGGCAAAAGAGGAGCTTTTGAGCTATGACTATCCAGGCAACATAAGAGAGCTCATCTCAGTCGTGCAGCGTGCAGCGATACTAAGCGAGGGTGATGAAATTTTGCCAAAAGATCTATTTTTACAAGCCAGAAGCAAAAAATAGCCATAAATTTAAGTAAAATTACGAAAATTAAAAAAGATAAGGAGAGCAGATGAGAAAATTTAACGTAGCAGTCGTTGGCGCTACTGGAGCGGTCGGCGAAGAGCTTTTTAGAGTTATGGAAGAGGTTGATTTCCCAGTTGGAGAGCTTTTGCCGCTTGCTAGTGCAAAAAGTGCTGGTAGTGAGATCGAATTTAATGGCAAATATTACAAGGTAAAAGAGCTAACCGAAAAGGTTTTTAGCGAGCACGAGATCGATATCGCATTTTTTAGTGCAGGCGGCTCAGTTTCAGAGAAATTTGCCAAATTTGCAGCTGACAGCGGCGCGGTAGTCATCGATAATACCAGCCATTTTAGGATGGATAAAGATATCCCGCTAGTCGTGCCTGAGTGCAACCCAAGTGACATCGCCATGTGGAAAAACCGCGGCATCATAGCTAATCCAAACTGCTCAACTATCCAAATGGTGCAAATTTTAAAGCCACTAAATGACGCTTTTAGCATCAATAGAGTCGATGTCTCTACATACCAAGCAGCAAGCGGTGCTGGCAAAGAGGGCATGGAAGAGCTTGTCGTTCAGATGCAAAAATTCTTTGAGTTTAAGCTTGATGAGTGCGAGCCAAAGGTATTTGCGCACCGCCTAGCACTAAATGTTATCCCACACATCGATGTTTTTTTGGACAATGACTACACAAAAGAAGAGATGAAAATGGTCAATGAAACGCAAAAAATTCTTCACAAAGATATAGAAGTTAGCGCTACCTGTGTGCGTGTGCCAGTGCTTAGAAGCCACTCTGAGGCGATCACCATCCATTTTGACAAAGACGTGAGCGCAGATGCGGCAAGAGAGATATTAAACAAAGCGCCAAGCATCGTCGTAGTCGATAATCCAGCGCAAAAAGAGTATCCGATGCCTATCATTTCAAGTGATACAAATGAGACTTATGTCGGCAGGATCAGAGTTGATAATTACAGACCTAATGTGCTTCATCTTTGGTGTAGTGCCGATCAGATCCGCGTAGGGGCTGCGACAAATGCCGTCAGGATCGCGCAAAAGTGGATTGCGATGCAAGAGTAAATAAAAAGGATTTTTATTGCGTAAGATATTTGAAAAAATTTTGCTTGCTAGCAACAGCTTTACACTTTTTCCAGTAGTTTTTGGACTTTTAGGTGCGATCGTGCTTTTTATCATCGCAAGCTATGACGTCGGCAAAGTACTTTTAGAGGTTTATAAATATTTCTTTGCTGCAGATTTTCACGTTGAAAATTTCCACTCAGAAGTCGTTGGCGAGATTGTTGGAGCGATCGATCTATACTTGATGGCGCTTGTTCTTTATATATTTAGCTTCGGAATTTACGAGCTTTTCATCTCAGAGATCACACAGCTAAAACAGTCAAAGCAGAGCAAGGTACTTGAAGTGCATTCACTTGATGAGCTAAAAGACAAGCTTGGCAAAGTGATCGTCATGGTCTTAATCGTAAATTTCTTCCAAAGGGTGCTTCACGCAAACTTCACAACTCCGCTTGAGATGGCCTATCTTGCGGCTTCTATCCTTGCACTTTGCCTTGGACTTTACTTCCTTCACAAGGGAGATCACTAAAATTTTAAGCGTTTTTACGCTTAAATTTTCTCCTACATCTTTTCTTTAGCTATTTTTAGGTAATATCCCTTTAAAAATTTAAAGGAAATTTAATGATTTTCATAGACGCCTGCCTTAAAAAACCTACCCCTTATACGCCTGTTTGGATGATGCGCCAAGCTGGTAGATATCTACCAGAGTATATGCGAGTACGCGCGCAAGCAGGGGATTTTTTGTCACTTTGTAAAGACTACAAAAAGGCTAGCGAAGTCACGCTTCAACCAGTTGAAATTCTAGGCGTTGATGCGGCGATTTTATTTAGCGACATTCTCGTTGTGCCTCTTGAAATGGGCATGGATCTACGCTTTGAAAAGGGCGAGGGGCCAGTTTTTACAAAGCCTTTGCGTGATAAGGCCGCACTTGATACACTTAGTATCGAAAAATCGACTAAAAATTTAGCATACGTCTATGACACGATCAAGCTTACAAGAGAAAATTTAGCCAAAGATAAGGCGCTCATTGGCTTTTGTGGCGCACCTTGGACGATAGCTACATATATGATAGAAGGTGGTGGCAGTAAAACTTATGCGGTCTGCAAAAAAATGCTCTATCAAAATCCAGAATTTTTACATCAAATCTTAGAAAAAGTGACGCAAGCGCTCATCCTTTATGTCAAAGAGCAGATAAAAGCTGGTGTAGATGCAGTGCAAATTTTTGATAGCTGGGCGGCTGCGCTTGAAGAGCAGGCTTATTTTGAGTTTGGATTTAACTACATTAATAAAATAGTTGATAGTGTTAAGGCTGAATTTCCAGAAATTCCAGTCATTGTTTTTCCAAAAGGAATAAGTGGCTATCTGGATAAAATTTCAGGTAAATTTGATGTTTTTGGCGTTGACTGGAGTACACCGATCGAGCTAGCCAAAGCAAAACTTAGCCCAAGATACGTCCTTCAAGGCAACATGGAGCCAACAAGGCTTTATAGCAAAAAGGCGATAGATGAAGGCATTGAGAAAATTTTAAGCACGATGAAGGGCGCACCGCACATTTTTAACCTTGGTCATGGAATTTTGCCTGATGTGCCAGTTGAGAATGCAAAATATTTTATAAAACAGGTGCAGACAAAAAGTGCAAGGTAATAAGCCTTGCATTGTCTTTGGTCCGATAAATTCACGCCGTTTTGGCATGAGTCTTGGCATAGATCTAAGCCCTAAGCAAAAATCGTGCAATTTTGACTGTGTTTATTGTGAGCTAAGTGGCGCTAAAGTAGTCAATGCGATAGAAAATCCGCCAAGTGTTAGTGAAATCATAAGCGATTTAAAAGAAGCTTTAAAAACTCATCAAAACATCGACGTCATCACACTTACAGCAAATGGTGAACCAACTCTTTACCCGTACTTAAAAGAGCTGATAGCAAAAGTAAATGAGCTAAAAGGTAGCGCAAAAACACTTATTTTGAGTAATGGCTCAGGCGTGCGTGATCCAAAAATTTGTGAAGCGCTAAATGGGCTTGATATAGTGAAATTTAGCCTGGATAGCGCGGTGCAAAGTACTTTTAAAAAGATAGACCGCAACAAAAGCGGCATAGAAGTAAATAAACTTATAAAAGCAATGGCTAAATTTCGTAAGGAATTTAAGGGCGAGCTTGTGCTTGAAATTTTAGTCGTAGCTGGTTTTAATGATAAAAAAAGTGAGTTTGAAGCACTTAATGTGGCGATAAATGAGATAGCTCCACACCGAGTAGATATTGGCACGGTAGATCGCCCACCAGCCTATAATGTAAAAGGCGTAGACACTAAAAGGTTAGAGGAGCTAGCCGAGCAGATAAGTGGCGTGCCAGTTAATATCGTCAAAACTCACAAGATAGAGCAAAAATATAACTTTAGTGAGGAAGAAATTTTAGAAATGCTAAGGCGTCGTCCGCAAACTATCGCAAATGTTGAAGAAAATTTCTCAGAACACTCAAAGCAAATTTTAAACAAGCTCTTGCAACAAGATATGGTTTATCTAGCCGATGTTGCTGGAGTAAAATTTTACAAACTAAGAGTATAAATGAAAAGAATCCTTACAATACAAGATATCTCGTGCGTTGGCAAATGTTCCCTTACCGTCGCACTTCCCATAATCAGCGCTCAAGGCATTGAAGCATGTATATTGCCTACTGCGTTACTTTCGACTCATACTGGCTTTAAAAATTTCACATTTCGTGATCTGACTAATGAATTTGACGAGATAACACAAGTATGGCACAAAGAAAATATCGCATTTGATGGAATTTATACCGGATTTTTAGGCAGCTTTAGCCAGCTTGAGCTGATAGAGAAAATTTTTAATGAGTTTAATGACTCTGCTCCACTAATACTTGTAGATCCTTGCATGGGCGACAATGGCAAGCTCTATCACGGATTTGATGAAAAATTTGTTATGAAAATGCGTGAGCTTTGCACAAAGGCTCACGTCATCACGCCAAACATAACTGAAGCAAGCTTTATGTGCGGGATGCCGTTTTTAGGCAGTGACTATACGCAAGATTATATTTTAGAGTTGCTTGAAGGTTTGGCTAGCTTTGGAGCTAGGAAGATCGTGTTAAAGGGCATTAGATACAAGCAAAATGAATGCGGTATCATAGCTTATGACGCAAAGACAAAAGAGAAAGTAGAGTATTTTCATGAATTTTTACCATTTCATACAAGTGGGACTGGAGATATATTTGCCTCTGTGCTTTTTGGCTCGCTAGTAAATGGCGAAACGATAGAAACTGCTATAAAAAAGGCGGCAAATTTTGTGCTTAGTAGCATTAAAATCACACTAAAAGATAAGAGCCGCACATGGTATGGTGTGCAGTTTGAAAAGATGCTTGGCACTCTTGCAAAATAGGCGGACAAACTACTTATTTAAAATTTTTAATAACACAACGATATGGCAAAGATTTATATCTTTGCTAGCTGTTAGAAGTGCTATATCGCCATGCTCTTTTTCTAGTTTTTTTAGCATTTTAAAGCAAGATTGCGCTTTTTCATTATCAAGCTCGAGCTCAAATTTCTCACAAAACTCATCAAATCTAGCTTCTCTATCTTCATGAAACCACTCTCTTAAAGCAGTGCTTGGTGTGATATCTTTTAACCAAATGAAATTTGAAAATATCTCTTTTCTTATGCCTCTTGGATAGAGTCTATCAACAAAAACCGCCTTCATATCCAAACTATCATCTTTGATAAAATCATAAATTCTATAAGCTTTAAACATGTTGTGATTGTAATCCTATAATGTTTATAAATAAAAAAATATTCTTAGCTATCTTATATTTTTTATACTTGTTTAAATTTTAAGGTTTGTAAAATCAAAGCTAAAATTTTTGATTGTGGCGATAAGAATTAAACTAGGGCTAGAAATGGTCCTAAAAATAAATTTAAATTAAAGCTCGTTTTGATAAAATCCCAACATAAAAATCACTAAAAGGGTTATCATTATGAGAGGCTATAAATTTTCTCAGGAACGGCTAATATTGAGCTTTCAAAGAAAATTTCGCAATATCTTTCACTTCCTCTTAGCGAGGCAAGTATAAAAAGATTTAGCGATGGAGAGATCAGCGTGCAAATCGGCGAGAGCGTGCGCGGAAAAGATGTTTTTGTCATTCAGCCAACATGTGCACCGACAAATACAAATTTAATGGAGCTACTTATTTTAACTGATGCTTTAAGACGTAGCAGTGCAAGCTCTATAACAGCGATTGTGCCGTATTTTGGCTACGCTAGACAAGATAGAAAAGCAGCTCCTAGAGTGCCGATCACTGCAAAGCTAGTGGCAAACATGATGCAAACAGCAGGTATCGATAGAGTCGTCACTATGGATCTTCACGCAGGACAAATTCAAGGATTTTTTGATATCCCGGTTGATAACCTTTATGGAAGCATCATTTTTAATGACTACGTAAGAGCTAAAAATCTACCAAATCCAATCGTTGCAAGCCCTGATGTAGGCGGCGTGGCTCGTGCTAGAGCCTTGGCTAAAAATCTAAATCTTGACATGGTTATTGTTGATAAACGCCGCGAAAAAGCAAACGAGAGCGAAGTGATGAATATAATTGGCGACGTAAATGGCAAAGATGTGATTTTGGTTGATGATATGATAGATACAGCTGGCACGATCGTAAAAGCAGCTGAAATTTTTAAAGAGCGTGGCGCAACTAGCGTTATGGCGTTTTGTACGCACCCAGTCCTTAGTGGGCCAGCTTACGATAGGCTAAGACTAGGCTTTTTAGATGAGCTAGTGGTAACAGATACGATACCTTTAGCAGAGGAGCTACCTTGTATAAAAGTGCTAAGTGCGGCTTCTTTATTTGGTGAAGTGATACGCCGTGTATATCACAATGAAAGCGTAAATAGCTTATTTTAATTAATCTTGCTTTTGTTTTGAGTGTTTCAGGCAAAAGCCAAATCTTTCAATATTTATTAGAATTTAATTTTGATAAATCAAAATTTATAGCAAAAAGATAGCCTCTATTTATAGCTGGAATTTTTAAAATTCTAGCCTTCTCTTTAAAAATTTTTGGCATTATGGCTTTGCAAAATGGAGTTACTAAAAGGTAAGCATCTGCGTATCCGACAGCGATCTTGCCGCTTAGCACCACGCTTGTTTGCTTTGCTAAATTTGCACTTAGCTCATCTTTTTGAGCTTTGCTTAGAAGCACGTTTAGCTCTTTTGCCGCCATATCAACGCCTCGTATCGCATTACTATCATTTTTTATGATAAAAATTTCATCACTTATTTTTGTGATATTTGGCATTAAAATTTGTCTATCGGCTTCTAAAAACTCAAAGCTCTTTTGCACGCCAATAAAATATCTATCCAAAAATGGCTCACTAAAATTTAGCCGAACAAAGCTTCTTTTTAACTCACCTTTTAAATTTGTCTCATCGACAAAGTAGCGCAAACCTCGCTCGTCAAGGTAGCTTTGAAGCTCTTTTTTGCGTAAATTTAAAAGCGGCCTAACTAGCCAGAAATGCTTTCTCTTTTCAAGCTCGCTCATGCCAAAGAGCTCTTTTAGTCCAGCACCCTTGCTAAGCTGCATCAAAAACCACTCAAATTTATCGTCAAACTGATGCGCTAGGATCAAATTTTCATAGCCAAATTTTTGGCAAATTTCTCCGAAAAACTCATATCTTGCCTCGCGCGCGTTTTTTTCAAAATTTGACTTATCTAAAAAAACGCTTTTAGTATAAATTTTTTTATCAAATTTATCTGCGAGCTCTTTTGCACTTTTTATCTCGCTTTTACTTTGCTCTCGAACATTGTAATCAACCATCGCTAGATCAAATTTGATCCCAGCCTTTTCTAAAATGTAAAAAAGTGCAGTGCTGTCTATGCCGTGCGAGAAGGCTAGTAGGTTAGCACCTGAGTTTAGCTTTTCTCGCACATTTTGGCTTATCATTTTGCTTTTTTGATGATTGTAGCGATTAGTTTTTGATCAACCACGTCAGTGACCTCGCAAAGATAGAGTGAGCCTATTTCAAGCTCTTTTACATCGCTTTCATTTATTAAAATTTCGCCGTCTATATCTTTATCCCAGATGTCTTTTTTGGCTGCGTAAAACATCTCGCCCTCGCTGCTTTCGCCCTCAAGAGAAGCATAAATTTGCTTGCCAATCTCTTTTTGCAAGCTCTCATTTATCGCTTTTTTAGTGATCTTTTCTATCTTATTTAGTCTTTTTGAGATGATCTTAGCTGGGATTTGCTCCATTTCAAAAGATGCTGTGTCTTCTTCTTTTGAGTAGGCAAAGGCTGAAATTCTATCAAATTTAAACTCTTCTAAAAATTCGCAAAGCTCCTCAAAATCCTCCTCGCTCTCTCCTGGATGGCCCACGATAACACCAGTTCGTAAGAATGAATTCTCGGCATTTCTCATTAAATTTAAAAGCTCTTTGATCTTTTTAGCACCACTTCCACGCTTCATTATCTTTAGCATGTCTTCGCTGATGTGCTGAATCGGCATGTCAAAGTAGTTATGAAAGACAGGCGAGGCGATTATACGTTCAATTAGCTCCTTGCTGGTCGTGCTTGGATAGAGATAAAGTATCCTGGCACTCCTTACGCCCTTTATCTTTTCTATCTCGTCTATTAAATTTATAAGCCCGTCGCTAACGCCTTGATCGCGCATATATGAGCTTGAGTCTTGGGACAAAAAGCTAAAGTCGTAGTAGCCTTTTTTGACCAGATTTTTAACCTCATTTACGATGTTTTCAAGCGAGCGTGATTTTAGCTTGCCTTTAAAAGTTGGAATGGCACAAAAGCTGCATTTTTGGTTACAGCCCTCTGAAATTTTGATGTAGGCGTGGTAGTTTGAGCCAGTTATGACGCGCTCTTCATTTGCCTGCAAATAGGTCTGCGGGCTAAATAAATTTTGCTTTTTCAAGATGATCTCATCGATCTTGTCGTAGTCAGCCACACCGGTAAAGAGATCAACCTCTGGCAACTCTTTTATTAGCTCATCTTTGTAGCGCTGCATAAGACAGCCAGTCACTACTAGTAAAGAGCCATTTTTACGAACTTCGTGCATCTCAAGTATGGTTTGGATACTCTCTTCTTTAGCAGATTTTATAAAGCCACAAGTATTTACGATGATAACGTCGGCGTCACTGATATCATCGGTGATATCGTAGTTTTGTAGTCTGCCGAGCATTATTTCTGAATCAACTAAATTTTTATTACAACCAAGTGAAATTAAGTGAAGTTTTGGCATTTTTAGATCCAGATGTTGTCTATTAGTCTAGTTTTGTCGACATAAGCTGCTACTAAAATAATGGTATTTTCTTTTTCTATTTTTGAAATCTCGTTTAAATTTCTATCCGTAATAGCGACATAATCAACCTTTAACGGCTCTAGCACTTCAAGCATCTTTGTTTTGATCTCGCTTGTGTCTTCCTCACCATTTTGGATCAAATTTTGTGCTTTATTTAGCGATCTTGAAAGCCTTAGAGCATTACATTTATCTTCGTCGCAGATATAGACGTTTCTACTTGAAAGTGCAAGTCCGTCCGGCTCTCTAACGATATCACAAGCCACTAGGCTGGTATTAAGAAAAAATGTCTTTATCATGTTTTGCACGATGATTAATTGTTGTGTATCTTTTTTGCCCATGTAAACGCTATTTGCACGAGTTAGGCGAAATAGCTTGTTTAGCACCCTTAAGACGCCATCAAAGTGTCCAGGTCTAGTTTTGCCCTCTAAGATGGCTGAAAATTTCTTTGGAGCGACGATTAGAGGTTCATCTTCAAAGTAAAGTTCACCAGCATCTGGAATAAAAATAGCACTAACGCCATTTTGCTCGCAAATTTTAATGTCGTTTTGCTCGTTTCTTGGATATTTGTCTAGATCTTCGCCTGGTAAAAATTGAGTTGGATTAACGAATGTTGAGACGATGCTTATCTCGTTTTCGCTCACGCATTTTTTGATAAGGCTAATGTGTCCGTCATGAAGTGCGCCCATGGTTGGCACAAAACCGATCTTTGCGCTTGTGCTAGAGACGAAATTTTGAAGTTCTTTTATAGTTCTTATGATTTGCATATTTGACTCTTTTTATCTAAATTTTAACTTGGCATTGTAACAAAAAAGGATTAAAAGGGCGTAAATTTAAAAATGTAAGCAACTTTTGGCTAAAATCGGCAAAAATTTTTGGAGAAAAACTTGGATAGTTACGAATACAACGAGCTTTTAAAGAAGCTACAAACAAAAGTTGAAAACATAGGCTCTATCGTAAAGCCTGAAGAGATCAAGGCTAGACTAAAAGAGATCGAGGCCACCGAGCAAGATCCTGATTTTTGGCAAGATATCGCAAGAGCAGGGGCACTAAATAAAGAAAAAACTAAAATTTCAAACATGCTTGCAAAATTTAACGATGCTAATCAGGCAGTAAGCGATGCAAAGGAGCTTTTTGAGCTAGCAAATTCTGAAAATGACGAAGAGACTATAAATTCTCTTTTTGATGACGCTAAAAATTTAGATGAAAAGATAGTAAATCTTGAAATTTCTATGCTTTTAAGCGGCGAAGATGATGGCAAAAATGCGATCGTATCGATCCACCCTGGAGCTGGCGGCACTGAGAGTAACGACTGGGCGAGTATGCTTTATAGGATGTATCTTAGATTTTGCGAGCGCGAGGGTTTTAAGGTCGAGACTCTTGACTTTCAAGAGGGCGATGAGGCAGGGCTAAAGGACGTGAGCTTTATTGTAAAAGGTGAAAATGCTTATGGATATTTCAAAGCAGAAAATGGTATCCATAGGCTCGTTCGTACAAGCCCATTTGATAGTGCAGGGCGCCGTCATACAAGCTTTTCAAGTGTCATGGTAAGCCCTGAGATAGATGATGATATAGAGATCGAGATCGAAGAGAAAGATCTAAAGATAGATACTTATAGAGCTAGTGGCGCAGGCGGTCAGCACGTAAACAAGACTGAATCTGCCATCCGCATCACGCATATACCAACTGGCATCGTCGTGCAGTGCCAAAACGACCGCAGTCAGCACAAAAATAGAGCTACAGCGATGAAAATGTTAAAATCACGCCTTTACGAGCTTGAGCTGATGAAGCAGCAAGAAGCGAGTAATAGCGTCGAAAAGAGTGAGATCGGCTGGGGGCATCAGATAAGATCATATGTGCTTTTCCCGTATCAGCAAGTAAAAGACAACCGCAGCGGCGAGGCATACTCACAAACTGATGCGATACTTGATGGAGATATCAAAAAGATGATAGAAGGCGTCTTGATCGCTCAAAAGGCTGAGGCGTAGTAAATTTATAAAAAGAGATGAGAACTAAAATTTTATCTCTTTTAGCTTTGCACAAGCTTCTTCTTTGTCTTTAAAACAAGCCTCATCAAGATAAATTCTAGCTTTTTTATAGTCATTTTTGCCTAGATAGATAAGCCCTAGATCGTAGCTAGCCTCGCTTGAGCCAAGGCTTGTAGCTTTTTCATAAAAATATATCGCTTTTTCTAAATTTTTATTGACCCCAAGGCCGTATTCGTATATATATCCAGCACTTCTTAGTCCGTCTATGTTGCCGTATCTGCCAGCTGTCTCAAACCAAAAAAGTGCCCTTAAGATATCCTTGCTAAAGCCTTTGCCGTCACGAAAGCAAATGCCAGTTTGCTGCATGGCTAGAACATTTCCATCTTTTGCGTAGTCGTAAAATCTCTTGCAAGCTTTTGGATAGTTACCTTCATTGTATAGATATATAGCATCTGCTATTTGTTCGACCTCTGGATCAAGTGGTGGCTCGCTAAGGCCAAAATTTTGTGAAATTTGATCTAACGAACATCCCCAAAATAGCAAAACACTAAACACAAAAATGATAAATTTTTTCATATTTGTCCTTGAAAATTTAGGCGATTTTATCCAATTTTATCTTATAATGCCCGAAAATTTTAAGCAAAAGGAACGATATGGATCATAATGCACTTTTAATCCAGCTTGGCTATAACGTCAATGAAACGACCACTGCTCAAATGTGTAGAATTTTAAACAATACTGATGGTCTTTTGCCAAAGAGCATAATTGAACTAAATGATCATTTAAAGCCACACCTTTGTTTTGTGGCGATGAGTGGAAGTGAAGATAGACTAAAGATAAAAAATGTAGCTACCGTTAATGAAATAAAAGAGCGAGTTGATGAGATTATAAAAAACTGGGCTAATAAATATAAAATGGAGCTAAAAAAGATAAATGAAACAACTTACTATATAATGGGAAAGATAAGGGACTGAAAATGAAATATGATATTGTAATTATTGGTTTTGGAAAAGCTGGCAAAACGCTAGCGGTTAAAGCTGCCGCACTTGGCAAAAAAGTGGCTCTTGTAGAGAGATCGCCAAAGATGTATGGAGGCACTTGCATAAATGTTGGCTGCATACCAACCAAACGTCTAATAACAGCCGCTAAAGAGGCAAAATTTGTAAATAATAGCGTTGAAAGCGAATATTACACGCTTAGCGTGGAAAATAAAAATAAGCTAATCTCAGCTTTGAATGCTAAAAACTATGCAATGCTAAATGATAAAGAAAATATCGATGTGATCGATGGTGTTGGCTCATTTGCTAGTGAAAATAGTGTACTTGTAACAACGCCAAGCGGCGAGAAAAAGATAATAGAGGGCGACTTTATCATTATAAATAGTGGCTCAAAAGAAGTAGATGCTCCTTTTGAGGTTGTAAGCTCAAATGTATTTTCAAGCCAAACTTTGCTTGATCTAAAAAATTTACCAAAGCATTTTGTCATTATCGGTAGTGGTTTTATCGGTATAGAGTTTGCATCGATGTTTGCAAATTTTGGCTCAAAAGTGACTATCATAGGGCGTTCAAAACTACTTAAAAACGAAGATGATGATATAGCTAATAGCGTAAAAGAAGCTCTTAGAGTCCAAGGCGTTGAAATTTTAGAGGGTTGCGAGATAGAGTGCATTAAAGAAAATGTATTAAATTTCAAGCAAAATGGCGAGCAAAGATGCCTTAGAGCTGATGCATTTTTGCTCGCGCTTGGCAGAGTGGCAAATGTGGATGATTTAAATTTAAAAGCTGCTGGAGTTGAGCTAAATGAAAAAGGCTTTATAAAGACAAATGAAAATCTTCAAACAAATATGCCAAACATCTATGCGGTAGGCGACGTGCGCGGCGGAGAGCTTTTTACTTACACGAGCTTGGATGATTTTAGGATAGTTTATTCACAAATTTTTGGTGATAAAAAGAGAAATACCAAAAATAGAAGTATTCATGCAAATGTGCTATTTACCGACACTCCATTAGCAAGAGTTGGAGTAAATGCAAAAGAGGCTAGCAAGCTTGGGCTAAATTTTAAAGAGCTAAAGCTTAGCATGGCAACAGTACCAGGCGCAAAAGTCCTAAATCACGATGTAGGTATGCTAAAAGCTATCGTTGATGCACAAAGCGGCGAAATTTTGGGTGCTAGCTTTCACTGCATCTATGCAAATGAGCTGATAAATGAAATCGCAATTGCAATGAATTTAAAAGCAAATGCAAATTTCTTTAAAAATCAAATTTTCACTCATCCAAGTATCAGTGAAGCACTAAATGACTTATTTGGACAATTTTAAAAGGAAAAGAATGAAAAAATATTTATTGCTTTTATCGGCTTTATTTTTCACTGGCTGCTTAAATGTGATTGGTGTAGGACAAAAACAAGATGATTCGTGGCAGCAGCCAAAGGATGAAAAAATAGTGCAAAATAAAGAGCAAATTTCAAGAAATGCGATCGAAATTTTAATACCAAAATGCGAAGAAGGCGATGCGGAAGCTTGCAATGATTTGGGTGTAAATTACGAGCTTTTAAAAGAATATGAAAACGCTTTAACAAATTATAAAAAAGCTTGCGATGCGAAAGTGCAGCTTGCTTGCTCAAACCTTGGCATGCTCTATGAAAACGGCCTTGGCGTGAAAAAAGATCCAAAAAAAGCGGTCGAAATTTACAAAGATAGCTGCAACAGTGGCGGTGTGCAAGCTTGCTATCATTTAGGCAATGCTTATAGAAAAGGTGAGATCGTTAAGCGAGATTATTACTTAGCAATGCAAGCTTATACAAATGCATGCAATGCTGGCGATTTGCCAAGTTGTGCCAATATCGGAGCGATGTATGAGCTTGGTCTTGGTGTCAATAAAGATGAAAAAAGGGCTTATGGAATTTATAAAGTCGCTTGCTTTCGTGGGCTAAGCAAGGCATGTCCGCAGATGAAAAGACTAGGTACAAAGCTGGGAATGTAAGTGAAAAAGGTCTTAAATTTTGGTCTTATTTTGGCTATGGGCTTTATACTTAGTGGTTGCTGGTCGTGGCAAAAGATGGTGAGCTTTGGCTTTTGGCAAAGTGATGAGGAGGTTAGGGCGGAACGTCTTGAGCTTGAAAAAGAGAAGATGATGCAAAACTGCGAGGGTGGAAATAGCATCGACTGCAACAATTTAGCTGTAAATTTTAGCAACGAAAAAGACTTCATAAAAGCAAAAGGCTACTACGAAAAAGCTTGCAATGCTGGTCTTGCGACGGCTTGTTCAAATTTAGGCCAAATTTATGAGCAAGGGCTTGTTGATGAACAAAAAGATATCCAAAAGGCTCTAAAACTTTATAAACTAGCTTGTGATAGCGGTGATGGCGTTGGCTGCTATAACGAGGCTATGGGGCTAAAATCTTACATCGAAAGCGAAAATTTAAAAACTCATAAGATAGATAGAAATAAGGCTGAGGCTAGAGTTTTAAAGCTTTTGGCTAAGAGCTGCGAGCTTGAGTACGCTCAGTCGTGCTTTTTGCTTGCAAAGCTAAGCGGCAATGAAGCAAAGGCAGACACACTTTACAAAAGAGCCTGCCAACTTGGCAAATGTGTGGATAAAAAGTAATACTAGTCAAAATACTATTCTAAAAATTCGTAATAAATCAACAAAGGCTCTTTTTGAGCCTTTTAAAATTTGATGTTTTATTTGAGAAATTCTAAAAATGCCTCCAAGCGTGTGCAAATCTGGCCAACATACATCTTGTTTGGAGTAGTCAGTTTCAAGACTCATATAGCTTACACTAGCTTCTTTGCTGGCTTCTTTTATCTTGTTTGTTTCTATTGCACAAGTGTGACAGCCACTTAAAACGATGTCTATTACATCATCTGCTTTATATTCATCTACAAATTTTTAATAACGTCAGATATTGCGTCGTTTTTGTATATTACAGAACAGGGTATCTTTAAGTAACGTTTGGCGATATTTTCTACAAGGTCGCCTTATGTACTCATATTATTTTTAAATTTTTAGTTCCTATACAGTTTTCAAAAACTACTACATCCGCTTCTACACTTACCCTTCCATACCCAGTGGCTGTGATTTAGGCATACTGATAGCCTTTTTGTTCTAAAATTTCTTTTATATCGCGTACTATTTTTATGGCACTAAAACTACTTGATAACAAAATAGATTACAAAAATTATCTTGAACATCTAGTATCACTACTTTTGTAGATGTTGAGCTTATATCAATACCGATGAAATACATAAATTTATGTCTATAAAAATATAATTTCTATAACTAAGAACTTTAGAGAAATGTTATCTATTTGTAGCTTTTTTAAATAAAATCTAAAATTTTACTTCAACCCAAAGACTTTTATATTAAAAGTAGTATGGATTTTATCCTTTTCGCCTTTCATGACGATAGGAAATTCGGTCTTTACGATACTGTCATAGCTGCTAAGCGCATCTAAAAAGTCATAAAATTTTTGCGGTGTCCTTAGAGAGCTAGTTACATTTAGGCGAAATCTGAAAAATTTCTCACTAGCGTTATTATCACTTTCTTCTATTTTACTAAGGCTTACTTCACTGAAAAATTTAGAGGCAAATTCTATAAATTTATCTTTATCAAATTTAGTATCAAAAGCTGAAATGATAGCCCCATCTTTTTGTTTAGTTGCTTCAAGGGCTTTAAATTTGGCTTCAAATTCATTTTTTACTTTTGCATAAGATGAGGTTTGTGAATAATTTTGTCTAGTTAGGCTTTTAAATTCTTTTATATTTGGCACGATAAAACCAAATATCATAATGAAGCAAACTATAATAAAAGCAAATATAAAAAGTAAAAGCTTGACGGGATCTATTTTTTCTAAGCTCGTATCTTTTTTACTCATTATATCCCTCAGAATTATCAATTTTATTTGTACTTATAAAGCCATACCAGCCGTTTTTACTTTGATAAAAGCTAGTATTAGAAGTCGTAAAAATAGATCTTAAAGGTGAAGCTAGAAGCTGATTAAATACATCTTTTGTCGGCGTTATACCACGAATGATGAGTGAGTTTTTATCCATAAAAACCTCTTCAAGCGTTATGCTGTCAGGCACTAGATCAAAAAGATTGTGCAAGCTTTGCTTGAGAATAGAATTTGACGTGAAAATATCATTTGCAGATTCTATTTGTACAGCTAGTTTAGCCGAAATTTCATCTGTTGTGACTATTTTTTGACTAAGTTCTTTTTGCTCATTTGATAAAAAATTTATATTTTTTTCAATTGAATAATTTTTATAAAGTATAAAGAAATTTGTTGCCAAAAGAGCTACAAACACAAAGCTTATAAGGCTTAGCCAAATTTTGCTAAAGATAGATATAAGTGGTCTTGGTTCTGGAGCAATAAAGCTAAATCTCATAATATTATCTCTTCTTGCATGATTTCATTCATAATATGATTTGTATTCACTGGATACACTGAAGTCTCCACTAAAAGCTCGGATTGCAGATATTGTAAAAAGGTTGCACTTGTTTTTGTATTTTCAAAAACAATGATTTGTTCAATAAAATCACCGCCGTATAGAGGATTTTCGTAAAATTCTTTTACAGCCTTTACGATGTAATCAAACATCTTCATGTCATACCCAAAAATAGCAACCGATTTTTCTACATTTGTAGAAACTGGCATATTTAGTTCATAATTTAGATCTTCAAATTCTTTTGGCTTATCATCACTTAAAAAATCATCTAAACTTTTAAAATCATCAAGCGATGTTGCGTCATTTTCTTCTTTAATGATTAAGTTGTCAATATCTGTTATATCTTCTTCTTTTAGGCTTTCAGCTTCCTGGTTGGTTTCCTCAATGCCAGACATATTTAAAAAAGTGGATAATTTCATTTGTTTATCTTTAAATATCGCAAGTGTAAATGAATGTGCATGGATATAAAGATAAAGTGTAGTTTTTGGAGAAATTCCGCGTTTTAAAAGCTCGTGAAAGAGTAGGGAGATAGGTGAGTAGATGAGATCTACACTATCTTGTCCAAATAAATTTTTATATTTTTTTATAGCATTTAAATTTGCATAAATACTCCAGCTATCCTGCATGATAAGGCTTGTAAGATTTTTAGTATTTATATTAAATTTTTTGTATTCGTCAAAGCTAACACTAGGAAGCGCGCCTTGCGAGTCGTCGTTAAAAAAAACTGAAACATATACACCAAAATATGCTTTTTCTTGCTCTTCTATATATTTTATGATTTTTTCATCGATGCTATCAATATTTATGTCTGTAAATTTGGCATTTATGGTTTTTAAAAGTTTGCCATTTCTAAAGACCTGACCGAAGAATATGCACTCATTGCCCTCCAACACGACGCTTAAAAAAAGGTTAGAAAAAAGCTTTTTGACGCTAAAAGACATAAATCTCCTAAAATTAGTGCATAATTTTCGTTATGGTAGCTAAAAAGGGATTAAATAAGTTTAAAACAGCTCGTTTTTAAGCTTAACGAAAATCTCTTTTGTATTTAAAGCTTCATTTTTTAGCTCACTATCAAGTAAGGCTGAGTTTTTAAGGTCGTCAAAATCCTCTATCATCACATCACACATCATTTTGATGCGCTCATTATCAACCTTGCTGACGCTACTTTGGCTCATTTTTTTGATACGCTCAAGATACTCTTTGCCATTTTTTATGTATGAGCTAAATTTGATAGCAGCCTTGCTTTGATTTAGTACGGTGTTTGCCATTTTGTTATAAATATCTATATCAAGGGCTTTTTGGCTTAAAATTAGAGCTTTTTCGTACTCTTTGCTTTCATAATAAAATTTCGCTTCAAGCGCGAGCTTGTATGAGTTGTCGCTGTAAAAAAATAGACCAAATAAAGTGACTATAAAAATGGCTATAAAGATAGAAAATTTATTTTTCATAAATTTCATCCAAAATTTCTTTTATCTCGTCGCTGATTTGTGGATTTTTATGCGCGTACTTTTTCCACCAAATTTTTAAATTTGACCTAAAATCCTCTTGGTTTTGCTCCACACTCTTACCGCCGTCATTTTGTGAGGCTTGCCAAAGTTCGTTTTGTATCTTTTCTTTGGCTGCTTTTTGCCCTAAATTTGCCACATTAAAAGGAGCTGAGAGGCTAAAATTTATAGTTGAAAATGGCTTTGGAAGTATCATCTTATCCCAGCTTTTAAACTCCCAAAATGAGCTTGCTTCAAAATTTAAAGCATAAATCTCACAAGATGACTTTTGCGCGATCACCGCAGCTCCGTCTGCCACGCTGTGTCTTGGTCCGCGTGGGCCGTCTGGCGTGATGATGACGTCGTGACCCTGCTTTATCTCTCTTAAAGCTTCTATTAGCGCTCTTGCGCCGCCTTTTGAGCTGCTACCTCTAATGGTACCGATGCCAAAAAATTTGATTATTCTAGTGATGAGCTCACCATCTTTGTGGTCACTGATTATCACTTTACCTTGTTTTCTATTTTGTCTGCTCCACCAGTGTCTATAAGCAAAGCTCATAAAGCTAAGGCGCCCGTGCCAAAAGACGACGACGCAGCCATTTTGTGGTAAGAAATTTGGAGTGTAGCTTTTTTTGCAGGTTAGAAAAATGAGCCACATCAAAATGTAGATGAAAAAGATGCCAACGTTTAAGGCGACTTTTTCAAATGTGTTTTTAAATTTGTAGCTCGCCATACAAAACCATTCGTTTTGGATTTGTGATTTTTACTTTTTGAGTAGTGCCAAGAAGCTCTTCACTACCATCAACTTGAACCAAAAAGTTGTTAAAACTTCGTCCAGCAACGCCGCCGTTTGCTCTTAGCTCTTCAAAATATACATCAAAAATTTTATCTTTTTGTGCCGCCACGATCTCGTCTAAAATTTCGTTATGGCGATTTTGTAGGCGAGTAAGCCTTGCTGAAGCCGTTTTGTCATCTATTTGATTTGTAAAAGTAGCTGCCTTTGTAAGCGGACGAGGAGAATACTTAAAGCTAAAAATTTGCTCAAATCTAACTTGCTCAAGCACGTCCATCGTATCTTCAAATTCACTATCGCTCTCGCCTGGAAATGCGACGATAATGTCAGTTGAGATGCTAACATCTGGGCACATCTTTCTAAGTCTTAATGCACGGTCTAAAAACCACTCTTTTGTGTATCCGCGCTTCATCTCGCGTAAAACTTTGGTATTTCCGCTTTGAAGTGGCATGTGCATTGATTTACAAATTTTTGGATTATTAGTGAAAATTTCAAGAAATTTATCATCCATGTGAAGTGGGTGCGGACTTGTAAATCTTATCCTCTCAACGCCCTCTATCTCGCTTATCTTTACTAGCAGGTCGCTAAAATCGATATTTTCTTGCATGCCTGAAAATCTTTTGCCGTAGTTATTGACATTTTGCCCTAGTAAAAATATCTCTTTTGCGCCGGTACTTGCAGCTTTTTCTACCTCTTTTAAGATGAGGCTTGAAGGGATAGAAATTTCATCGCCTCTGGTGTGTGGGACGATGCAGTAGGTGCATTTTTTATCGCAGCCGATCGAGATGTTTATGTGGCTTTTATATGGTGAGCCTCTAAACTCGCCAAATGCGTATTCGCTCTCGTCGTGGTTGATGTCGGTTGAGATAAATTTAGGCGTATTTACCGCCTTTGTGATCTTGCTAACATTTCTAGCGCCAAGGACAAAATCAACATAAGGTGCGCGCTTAAAAATTTCGCTACCCAAATGGCTTGCAGTGCAGCCACAAACGCCTATTTTAGCCCCTCTTTTTTTAGCTTTTTCAAAGGCTCCGACCTCGCTAAAGAGCTTATGAACTGGCTTTTCACGAACCGAGCAAGTATTTATAAGGATTAAATCAGCTTCATCTATGTTTTGTGTTAAGGAGTAGTCTTCTTTTTGTGAGAGCTCGGCTATGATATGCTCGCTGTCACGAACATTCATAGCACAGCCTAAAGTTTGGATAAAGAGTTTTTTACTCATTAAAGTATATGCACTTCATACATGTAGTCGCTATCATCAAGTCCGTATTTTACGGTTCTGTGATAAACGCTTAGCCCTTTTTCTTCAAAATGCTCGACTAAGGCGATTAGTTGTTTGTGTGTGTTTTCTTTATCAAAATAAAAAATTTTCTGACCCTCTTTTTCGACAGCTGCCTCTATTTTTTCTAGTGAAATCGTTTTTGGTTTTGCGTCTAATTCGGCTCTTGCAAGTTTTAGCTCCATTTTTAATCCTTTCAAAATCTTAAATTTTAATCGGTCAATATATCCAAAACATCATAAAAAAAGGATTAAATAAAAGTTAATAATAAGCTTAAAGTTATTAAAAGTATGGCTTATGTATAATTTCAAAACTTCACGAAAAATCCCCGAAATTTATCGTTACAATGGAGAAAAAATGGAAAGAATTTCAGATATCATCGAGTCAATTGCAAATGAAAAAAATTTAGAGATAGAAGATGTAAAAGAGCGCGTTATAAGAGCCTTGATAAATACTGCAAAAAGAGTTTATGGCGAAAATTATGAGTATGACGTGAGCATCGATGCAAATAAAAATTTAAAGCTTTATCAAAAAATTTCAATCGTAGCAAACGACGATGAGAGGCTTGAAGAGGATAATGAGCACTTTTTAAGCTTAAAAGAGGCTAAAAAGATAGACAGTGGCGTAGAGATCGGAGATGAGCTCACTTACGAGCTAAGCCTTGATAACCTTGGCAGAACCGCAGCTCAAACGCTTCACAAGGAGCTTGAGTATCACATCCAGCGCCTAGTTGAAGAGAAAATTTTACAAAAATATAATGAGATGAGCGGCCACATGGTTTTTGGCCCAGTTGTTAGAGTTGACAATGACGAAAATACATTTATTGAAATTGACGAGCTTCGCGCTGTTTTACCACGTAAAAACCGTATAAAAGGCGAAAAATTTAAAGTGGGAGACGTCGTAAAAGCTGTTATTCGAAAAGTCTTTACAGATAAAAATTTAGGCATAAAAGTAGAACTCTCAAGAACTTCACCAAAATTTCTTGAAGCACTGCTGACTTCTGAAGTGCCTGAGATAAAAGATGGTGGCATCATCATTCAAGGAAGTGCGAGAATTCCTGGTGAAAGAGCTAAAGTAGCGCTCATCTCAACCACTCCAAACATCGATCCAGTCGGCGCAACCGTCGGCACAAAGGGTGTTAGGATAAATGCTGTAAGTAAAGAGCTTCACGGTGAGAGCATCGATGCGATCGAATACACCACAGAGCCAGCGATCTTGGTGGCTCGCGCTATGGCGCCTGCGATCATTACATCTGTAAAGATCGAAAAAAATAAGGCAATTGTAACATTAGCGAGCGAACAAAAGAGCAAGGCGATCGGCAAAAACGGCATAAATATCCGCCTAGCAAGCATGCTAACTGGCTATGAGATTGAGCTAAATGAGCTTGGCTCAAAAACTAGTAGTAATGCAGAAAATAATGAGCCAATCAAAGACTTAAAAGCACTTTTTGGTGATAACTAGTGAAATTTCAAATAAGAAAAGCGGCTAGAGCTGATATAGATGTAATTTGCGAGCTTGTAAGAGAGCTTGCTAGCTATGAGAATTTGAGCGATCAAGTCACTTTTACAAATGAAATTTTTGCAGACTCTATATTTGATAAAAACTACGCAAAAGCCCTTCTCTGCGAGAGTGAGGGCAGAGTGATAGGATATGCTATCTATTTTTACACATTTTCTACATTTTTGGGGCTTGGTGGGATCTATCTTGAGGACATTTACGTCAAAAAAGAGTTTAGAAATCAAGGTATCGGCAAGGCATTTTTTAAATTTTTAGCTCAAATTTGCAAGGATGAAAATTTAAAAAGGCTTGAGTGGTGCTGCCTAAACTGGAATGAGCCAAGTATTAAATTTTATGAAAGCATGGGTGCTAAAAATCAATCTCTTGAATGGAGAAACTACCGCTTGGACGGCGAAAATTTAGAAAAACTTTTAAATGTATAGTTCGTTTTTAAATAAAAAGCTCAAATTTACTCTTAAATTTGAGCTTGTGAGCGATTAAAATTTATATGTATATCCCAAATAAAGACCTACATTTGTCTCTTTTATTTTTGCATTATCATATTTTGCTATAGAGCTATATTTAGTTCTATCAGCTTTTACGCCAAACTCAACTGCATTATTTTTGTTGATAGAGTATTCAGCACCAATTCTTGCACCTAGTATCCAGCCATTTGTATTTGCTTTTTCCGAGCCGTCATGAATATCAAATACATCCATTTTGAGCTTTGTGTAGCCAGTGTAGCCACCAAGAACTAGTTTTAGATCTTTTGCTACGCTTGGAGTATAGTCGGCTCCAACTATAAATTTATGTGTTTTCCATTTTATTATTGTGCCATCTTCGTCGCCAAGTGACTTTTTGGCTTGAAAGTCGTAAATATAAGCTCCATAAACTCTAGCTACGTCAAAGTCATAACCAGCTTTTATGCCAAGACCAGGTTGAGCTTTTTTGACTTTAGTTGTGTCATTGTCGCTTTTTGCTTTCATGTTTGATCCAAAAGAGTAATCTCCTTCAACTCCAACAAACGCTCCTTGCGCTAAAGCAGCGGCACTAGCTAGGCTTAAGCCTAAAGCAACTTTTAAAACTACATTTTTCATTTTTACTCCTTATTTAAAAAATGTTACGCGGCTATTTTAAATTTTCTTATATTAAATAAAGTTTAAATATTCAATGAAATTAATAAAGAACATAAAATAATTCAATTGTTTTCTTATCAGAATAAAATTTATAAAATCACTCAAAAAGAAGGAGTGTAAAGTGGCTAAGATGACAAAACGTGATATGGCTTATCATTTAGACGTTGATGTCGCAACGCTTTACAACTGGCGAAAACACAAGCCAAACCTTTATCGTATCGTGATGCTTGGATTTAAATTTGATGAGCTTATTGAGCAGAGCAAAAAGACTTACGATGAACTTTGTGAATATGAAAATTTGATCAATCAAGACATAGAAAAATTTAGTAAATAATCGTTTAAAAATTGTAACCTCTTATAATTGTAAGTTTAAAATTTCTAAGATATTTTTGGCTAGAAAAGCTAGAAGTTATTTATTTCATAGTGAAGAAATTTGAGCTTAAAGCAAGCGCTTCAAGCTCAAATAAATTTACTCGTTAAGGATTGAGAGAAGCTCTTTGTTGTCTTTCGTTTTTAACATTTTTGCATACAAGAATTTAAGCGCTTCGACGTCGTCCATTGTAGCGATCGCAGAGCGAATAGCCCAAATTTTTTGAAGCTCATCAGGCTTTTGAAGTAGCTCTTCTTTTCTAGTGCCTGATTTTAGCACGTTGATAGCTGGGTAAATTCTGCGGTCTGAGATATTGCGGTCAAGTACGATTTCGCTGTTACCAGTGCCTTTAAACTCTTCAAATATCACTTCATCCATGCGTGAGCCAGTGTCGATTAGAGCGGTTGCTATGATGGTTAGAGAGCCGCCATGCTCGATATTTCTAGCTGCACCAAAGAAGCGTTTTGGCTTATGAAGTGCGTTTGCGTCTACACCGCCTGTTAGTACCTTGCCGCTTGGTGGAGTCACTGTGTTGTAGGCACGTGCTAGACGTGTTATACTATCAAGTAAGATGATGACATCTTTACCCATCTCACTAGACGTTTTGCCTTTTCGATGACTAGCTCTGCCACGCGGACGTGATTAAGCGCTGGCAGGTCAAATGTCGAGCTAAATACCTCGCCTTTTACGCAGCGCTGCATATCGGTAACTTCTTCTGGTCTCTCATCGACTAGAAGCACCATTAGCTGGGCTTCTGGGTGATTTTTAGCGATGCCGTGAGCTAGCTCTTTCATAAGCTCAGTTTTACCACTTCTTGGAGGTGCGACGATGAGGCCACGCTGACCTTTACCGATAGGCGTGAAAAGATCAAGCACACGGCCCGTTAGCTTCATTGGATCATATTCTAAATTTAGCTTTTCAGTTGGGAAAAGTGGGGTTAGGTTGTCAAATAACGGCCTCTCTTTTGCATCTGCTAGAGGCATATAATTTACCGCTTCGATCTTTAAAAGAGCGTAGTATTTTTCCTGATCTTTTGGCTCTCTTACTTGGCCTGTGATGATGTCGCCCACACGAAGTGCAAATTTACGAATTTGTGAGTTTGAAACGTAGGCGTCGTTTGAGCTGTCGCTTAAATTTGCATCAACAGCCCTTAAAAAGCCGTAGCCCTCATTTGTGATCTCTAAAATTCCAGTAAATAGTATAAAGCCGCCTTGTTTTGTCTGGGTTTTTAGTATCTCAAATATCAAATCCTGCCTGCGAAATTCGCGTGGATTTTCGACACCGACGCTATTTGCAATCTGTACTAGCTCATCTAAGCTAAGCGTTCTTAGCTCTTCGATCTTGTGTCCATCTACTGGTATGTGTGTTCTTGATGCTTGATGTTTTTTTGTAGTTTTTGTGTTTTGAGCAGCACTTTGCTCGGTTTGGTTATTTTCCATATTTCCTCTTTAAATGCGGGGATAATTTTGCAGAATTTCTAGGTTTCAAAAAGAAGTTTTTGAAAGTTTTGGCATTTTATAAAAATAAAACTTTGTTGTCAAGAAATGGTATAAAATAAAATTTTTGCTCAAAAATGGTTGATTTGCTATAATCTCGCCATTTTATAACGATAACAAAAGAAGAAATTTGTGCCTATTTTTGTAGTTTGCCTACCATAAATTTATATGGTGCGTAGTAGGCATGTGATGCAATAATATTAGTAAAAATTTTAGATAAAAGAAAGTAAAAATGCCACAAAGTAGATGTGCTCATTGTAGATTAAAATTTGATGAAAGCGTGATGATCTCAAATGAAAGCGGACTTAAATTTTGCTGTGCTGGCTGCAAAGGCGTTTATGAAATTTTAAATGAAAATGGGCTTAGTGAGTTTTATGAACGTCTTGGTAAAAATACACTTACACCGGCAAGCAACGGTGCAAATATCAAAAATTTAGCGACAAATTTTAGTGAGCTTGTGACAAAAGAGGGCGACTTTAGTCAAATTTCATTTTTAATTGATGGCATCACTTGCTCAGCTTGCATCTGGCTACTTGAAAAGGCACTTTTTAGCTTGCCTGGCGTCTTGGAGGTAAATATTAACTCGCTTAATCAAAAAGCAGTTATTGTCTTTGATGAGCAAGAGCTTTTGGTAGAGCAAATAATTGAAAAAATTTATGCCGTTGGTTATGTCCCAAAGCCTTATGCTACGAGTCAAAAAGAGGACGAACTAGCTAAGAAAAGAAGAAATTTTTACACAAAAGCGCTAGTTGGTATCTTTGCTACGATGAATATTATGTGGCTAGCTATTGCTCAGTATAGTGGGTATTTTAGTGGCATAAGAGGCGATATAAAAGATATTTTAAGCTTTGCGCAGTTTGTATTAGCAACGCCTGTACTTTTTTATACTGGTAGTGAGTTTTTCAAAGGAGCAAAGATAGCCATAAAAAACGCTTCGCCAAATATGGACCTGCTTGTTATCACGGGAGCTAGCATAACATACATCTACTCCATTTTTGCGATGTTTACGAGGAGTGGCGAGAGCTATTTTGACTCGGTTGCGATGATTATCACCTTTGTTTTTATTGGTAAATTTTTAGAAATTTTGGGTAAGAAAAAGGCGCTTGAGACTTCAAATTTCTTAAATGATATGCTGCTTGCAAAGGTGTGCGTTTTAGAAGATGGCAAGGATGTTTTAAAAGAGCCAAGAGATGTAAATTTGGGCGAAAAGATCGTGCTTAGATCAGGCGAGAGGGCGCTGATTGATGGGGTGGTGCTTAGCGGCGAGGCAAGCGTGGATAGCTCAAGTCTAACGGGAGAGAGCCTGCCTGTGACCTTGGAAGTGGGACAAGAGGTAAAAAGTGGCGTCATTTGTCAAAATGGACAAATCATCTACGAGGCAAAGGAAATTTTTAAAAATTCTTATCTAAACCAGCTCATAAATTTACTCCAAAACGCAGAGCTAAAAAAGCCAAATATCGAGCTAGCAGTCAATAAAATCGCTTCTAAATTCTCTCTTAGCGTGCTGACGTTAGCATTTTTTACATTTTGGTTTTGGTACTTTAAATTTGGCTTTTCAGAAGCTATCGTCACGGCTGTCAGAGTCATCGTGATCGCTTGCCCTTGTGCGCTTGCTCTTGCCACGCCAGTTAGCAGTGTTTGCGCCCTTGGTGTGGCTTTTAAAAATAGAGTGCTTTTTAAGGAGGCTAAATTTTTTGAAAGCCTTGCAAAGTGCGATGTGGCGGTATTTGACAAGACTGGTACACTCACAAAGGCAGAATTTGAAGTTAGTGATTTTTTCATAAAAGAAAACATAAGTTAGATGAAATTTATTCACTGGCTCTTATATCAAATCATCAAATAAGCGTGGCAGTGGCTAAATTTCTAAAGCAAAAAGGCGCAAGAAAAATAGAGCTTAAAAATACAAATTTAAGCGTGGCTAAGGGTGTTGAGGCTGAAATTTCAGGTAAAAAATTTTATGCAGGAAGCAAACGATTTTTAGTTGAAAATGGTATCAGCTTTGATGAAGCTGAAGAAATGTGAGCTTTTTTGTGGGGCTTAATGGTGAGTTAGTGGCGAAATTTTACCTAAAAGATAGTGTAAAGCCCGAGGCAAAGACCTTGATAGACGAGCTAAAGAGTGCTGGCATGAAAGTGTGTATCTTAAGTGGCGATGTGCAAAAAGTGGTAAAAAACGTGGCAGATGAGCTTGGCGTGAGTGGGTTTAGAGCAGAGATGTTGCCTGAAACGAAAGCTAAATTTATAAGCAAACTAAAAGAGCAGGGCAAAAAGGTGCTAATGGTAGGGGACGGCATAAACGACGCAGCAGCGCTTAGCCTTGCTCATGTTGCCATTTGCATGGGAAGTGGGGCGGCAATAAGCTTAGAAAGAAGCGATGTAGTGCTACTTGATGATAGTTTAAAAAGTCTAGCAAAGGCCATAAAAATCTCAAAATTTACTTACAAAACGATAAAACAAAATTTGCTCTTTTGTCTTCTTTATAATGTTCTTGCTCTACCATTTGCTGTATGTGGCTATGTCATACCGCTATTTGCTGCGCTTTTTATGTCGCTTAGCTCGCTAAGTGTTATCTTAAACTCGCTTTGTATTGTTAGAAAATTTAAGGAAAAATAATGGATAGCACGACACTTGCGATGCTAGTTTTTATCTCAGTTTTGATGGGGGCATTTTTACTTTTTGGCGTGCTTTGGGGGATAAAAAATAAGCAATTTGAGGACTACCGAAAATTTTTAGACGGAGCAAATTTGGACGATGAAGATGCACTAAATGAAGCTTATGAGCTAGAGCTTCGCAAAAAAGAAGCTCTAAAAAAGAGCAAAATCTAATAAAGATAAAATTTAGCTCTCAATCGTTGGCTCGCCAAAAAGTCTATTGGCCTCTTTTAGAGCCCCTTGTTCTCTTTGCCTTTGAAGCTCTTCTGGCGTTTTTGGCTCTTTATTTAGCATCAAAGCAAAGTTATTTTTTTCGTTTTGAAGCTCGCTTTTTATCTCGGTTTTTGGCTCATTTTTAGTTTCAATGTTATTTGCATTTAATCTTGAAATTTCCTCGTCAAGCTCGTCTAATTCGCTTTTTTCATTATTTTCTAAAGAGGCTTTAGGCGTCTTGGTTTGCGCCTTTTGCTCATCGCTCTTTGCATTTACTATCTTCGCATTTTGTCCAAAAAGCGTACGCAATATCTCGTTTAAGATTTTCCAATTTTTCTTAAAATATTCAAGATTTTCATCTTTTGCATTTACTATCAGTCCAAGCTCATTGTTATTAAAGAAGCTAAATTCTACAAATTCTTTAAAAAACTCGCCAAGATCGTAATTTCTATCATAAATTTTTGTTAAGAAGAGTTCGTATGGACCTTGCATCTTGGCAGGAGCTACTTGGCTTTTTTGAGTGCTGACTTCTGTGATTTGAGTGGAATTTTCGTTATTTTTTGAGATCACTTCATTTATAGCATCATCGATATCTTGTAAATTTAGCGCTTCTATCATCATAAAAAGCATTAGCATTAGCACAAAGCCATTGTCGCTACTTACATTTAGCATACCTTTAGCTTGTGCCAAAATCCTAAAAAATCTCTCATAAACAAGTAGTGAAATTTTTGAGTCGTTTTCTATAAATTTTTGCTTTAAATTTGCCAAAATTTCATCTATTATCATCTCAGGATCATAGCTTTCAAGTTCGCTTACGAGCACTCTAATGGCATTTTTATCGTGATTTAAAACATGAGTTATTATCTCTTCGATCTTTTCTGGATCAAGAAGCCCTAACATCGATGCTACGCCATTTGCCGTGACATTATTTGCCCCGTAAATTATAGCTTGATCAAGAAGTGTCAAAGTATCTCTTAGCGATCCTCCGCCACTTCTTGCTAAAATTTCAAGCGCCTCTTTTTCGTAGCTAATGCCTTCTTTGCTTAAAATAAACTCAAGATGTTTAATGATGCTGTATCTGCTTATTTGCTTAAACCTAAAATGCTGCGTTCTTGAAAGCACCGTTGTTGGGAGTTTTAATGGATCAGTCGTCGCTAGAATAAATTTTACATAGCTTGGTGGCTCTTCAAGCGTTTTTAAAAGAGCATTAAATGCCTCTTTGGTTAGCATATGCACTTCATCGATTATAAAAATTTTATATCTTGCCATTGCTGGAGCATATTTTGTTTGCTCTATTAGCTCTCTTATGTCATCTATCTTTCTGTGGCTAGCTGCGTCCATTTCGATGATGTCCATATGCCTTGACTCATTTGCCATTATGCATTGTGGGCATACTTCACATGGTTTTGAGGTAGGTCCTTTTTCGCACACTAAAGCTTTTGAAAATATCCTGGCACTTGAAGTTTTACCACTTCCTCTAAGTCCTGAAAATAGATATGCATGGCTTATGCGACCTTCATCAAGTGCGTGTATCAGACTTTTACTAACGGCTTCTTGACCGATAAGTTCGTCAAAATTTCTAGGGCGATATTTTAAAGCTAGTGCTTGCAACTGCTTTCCTTTTGCAATTTTTTATTTGCCGATTTTATAAAAAAAGGTATAAATTTATGATTATTTATATCCTTAAATTGGGTTAAAATTTTTATATTTTTAGATTGCATTTAGTTAAATTTTAGATAATTGGTAATTTAAAAAGGATGAAAATGTCTGCATTTTGGAGTGGATTTTTTACTAGTTTATCTTTGATATTGGCTATTGGTGCGCAAAATGCATTTGTTTTGAAGCAGGGTATAAAAAAGGAGCATGTCTTTGTAGTTTGCTTAATATGCGCGCTTTGTGATGCTTTGCTTATATTTGCTGGAGTTTTTGGTTTTGCACAAGTGATACAAAAATTTGAGCTTGTTAGGCAAGTAGCTATATATGGCGGCTTTATCTTTTTATTTATGTATGGTCTAAAGAGTTTGTATGCCGCATTTAGAAATTCTCAAAGCCTTCGTCCAAGTGTACAACACGAGTCAAAATTTAGTAAAATAGTGCTTTTAACGCTTGCTTTTACTTGGTTAAATCCTCACGTCTATCTTGATACAATGCTTTTAATAGGATCTGTTTCAACAAAATTTGGTGGTGAAAACATAACTTTTGGTATCGGTGCTAGTTTCGCATCGTTAGTATTTTTCTTTTCTTTGGGATATGGCGCTAGAGTCTTAGCACCAATTTTTGCCAAAGAAATTTCATGGAAAATTTTAGAAATTTTTGTTGGAATTGTTATGTTGGTGATAGCTTTTAGTTTACTATTTGTCAAAGTATAAGGATAAAATACATAAAATTTTATGTTAAATATTTTGTATTTTTGTATGTATTGTGTTTTGTATAAAAAGCCTTGGCATGTGTGCCAAGGCAAAATTTTAGATTAGCAAGAGAAACAAGTTTTAAACTCATAAGCGGTTGGACGTGCTTCATAAGGCCAAACCTGAGTTTCAAATTTCACGTGCTGATATGTGTCGATGAAATCATCAGACATTATTGGTTTTAGATATTCGTTATCGCGAATTAGTGCTTCTAAGCTACCGCGAAGTGTGTGTGGTAGCTGTTCGATACCACGCTCTCTGATCTCATCAAGATGAAGTTTAAATAAATTTTCATCCATCGGACCAACTGGCTCGTATTTGTGTTTAACGCCGTCAAGCCCCGCCATTAGCATTGCTGAAAAGGCTAGATAAGGGTTTGCTGTACTATCAGGAAATCTCATCTCAGCTCTTACTGAGTTTTCGCCTGCACCATAAGGTATACGTATGCTAGCTGAGCGGTTTTGGCTAGAGTATGTCAGGATAGACGGTGCTTCAAAGCCTGGAATTAGACGTTTATAGCTGTTTGTGCTAGGGTTTGTAAAAGCTGCGACACTTCTTGCGTGTTTTAAAACTCCGCCGATGTAGTACCTCGCAAAGTCGCTTAAATTCGCATATCCGCCCTCTTTATAAAATAAATTTTTGCCATCTTTCCAAACTGACTGGTGCACGTGCATGCCGCTGCCGTTGTCGCCATAGAGCGGTTTTGGCATAAATGTAACAGTTTTGCCGTTTAAATGAGCTACCATGCGAACTACATATTTATAAATTTGGACATTATCGGCAGCTTCAACTAGATTACCAAATTTTACACCGATCTCACCTTGTCCTTGGGCAACTTCATGGTGTCCTAGGAATACTTCAAGTCCAACTTGCTCTAGAACTTGCATCATTTCAGCTCTTAGATCTACCATGCTATCAATTGGTTGAGTCATCAAGTAGCCGCCTTTTCTGCGTGGACGGTGACCTGTGTTGTAGCTGTCTTTGAAGTCTGCAGCGTCGTTCCACTCGCCTTCTTCGCTATCTACTTGATACATCGCGCAGTTTGGGCTATCAATGATTTTGACGTTATCAAATACAAAAAATTCATTCTCAGGACCAAAATATGCCTCATCACCAAGCCCACTGTCTTTTACATATTGCATTGCTCTTTTGGCAATTGAGCGAGGGCATTTTTCATAAATTTGACCTTTGTATATGTCAAAAATGTCGCAAAAAACGACTATTGTGATATCTGAGGTAAATGGGTCTAAAAAGGCAGTAGTAGCTTCTGGTTTCATTAGCATATCGCTTTTATCTATCGGCTGCCAGCCATGCATAGAGCTAGCATCCATCGGTATGCCGTGTGTAAAATGATCTTTTGTAACTGCTTTTATATTGTAGCTTATGCTGTGCCATGCACCGCCTAAGTCAGTAAATCTAAAATCTACAAATTTGACTTCATTTTCTTTACAAAAATCAAAAAAATGATCTACGCTTTGGACAAATTTTCCCATTCTTTTCTCCTTCTGGTTTTTAATTTTCGTATTCTATCATAAAACCTAATATTTAAGATTAAATTTATATTTTATTTGAACCCAATCTAAAATTTTACTAATTCTCTATCTCTATTTTTAAAAATAGCACATTTTGAATAACCTAAATCTCTAGCTATTTGCTCGCAAATTTCACCATTTTTACCGATATCTTCTTTTGTGTGAGCGTCTGAGCCAAAGGTGATGGTTATATCTTTTTCGGCTATTAGTTCAAGTAAATTTACGCTTGGATATTGCTCGCCGATAGGTTTTCTAAAGCCAGCGGCATTTATCTCAACAACTAAATCTGCTTCTTTTATCGCATTTACTGCATTTTTAGCCAAAATTCTAACATCCTTTTTTGGCAAAAATTTAAAAAGTTTTAAAAGATCGATATGTCCCATAATGTCAAATTTGCCAAGCTTAGCCGATCTTTCTACGTGATCAAAATACTCTTGCCAAATTTGATCCAAGTCTTTGCCCTTGTAGCCACCGATAAATTCTGGATTATCAAATGCCCAGCCATTAAAAAAATGCACAGAGCCTATTAGATAATCGACCTTCCTACTAAAAACTCGCTCGTCCATAAAACCATCTAAAAAATCCATCTCATAGCCAAGCAAAATTTCTATCTCACCGCTAAATTCATCTCTTAAACGTAAAATTTTATCTTCATAGCCTTGCATTTCATCAAAGCTCATTCTGTAAGCTTCATCGTAGTTCATTGGGGCGTGATCGCTAAAACCAAAGTATTTTGTGCCAGCTTTTATTGCGTTTTGTACATACTCTCTTGGCTTGCCAACTGCGTGCTTGCAAAGTGGCGTATGGTTGTGAAGATCGACGGTCATTTTATGCCTTTTAAGATCGTTTATTTTTAAAAATGCTATCTAAAAATTTATAAATTTAAAGATAAAGGCATTGCCTTTAAACTTACTTTTTATTTAAATCCTATATAATCAAGCCAAATTTTATTAGGAGCTTTTATGACCCAAGAGGAACTTGACGCACTTATGGCAGGTGGGCTAGATGATGAGTTAGATGATGCTAAAGAAGATGCTGGCCAAGAGGTTGCGGACGTCAAAGAGGATACGGACGAGGTAACAGAAGTTGCAGAAGCAATCGATACTAAAGATGAGCCACAGTCAAAATCAGAAAGTAATTCAAAGAATGCGGAAAACTACAGAGTAAGTGCAGATGGTGTTTGGCCACCACCACCGCCAACGGAAGATCACAAAATGGTTCATCAGCTTGACGATGTAACAAGAGATAGCGAAGAAAAAGCTACTCAGATGTTTGACAAGCTTGAGACGATAAATAACTTTTTTATGGACGCTGAGAGTGACTCAAATAGCCTAAAAGATGCGATAAACTCAAACATCGAGCTATTTACGACGCTAAGCCAGAAATTTCCAAATATTGCCGCATTTAGCGAAGCTTTGGAGAAAAACAACGCACTTCTTGGTACGATTGATAACATCATCGGAAATTTACAAATGGGACAAGATGAGATCATGATGGCTATGGATATGATGCAGTATCAAGACATTCATAGACAAAAGATCGAGCGTGTTATCAATGTTATGAGAGCACTTAGCAAATATATGAATACCTTGTTTGAAGGTAAAATCGACGATGAAAAACGTGTGGGATCTGCTGTTCACATCGCAGGAGATACAACGACTGAAAACCTTGTTAGCAACGATGATATCGAAGCTTTAATAGAAAGCCTGGGTAAAAAATAGTGCTAAAAAGGCCTGAGCTTTTATCTCCAGCTGGAAATTTAACAAAACTTAAAATAGCCCTTGAATACGGGCTGACGCCGTTTATGGCTCGGTGGCTAGCTTTTCGCTAAGGACTAGATCGGCGAGAGAATTTAACCTTGAAACGTTTAAAGAGGCGATAGACTACACACATGCAAAGGGAAAGAAATTTTATGCGACCATAAATGCTTTTCCTTTTAATTCGCAGATCGAGCCACTAAAACGCCATTTAGAGACTATCTCGGCTATGAAGCCAGATGCCTTTATTATCGCAACTCCAGGAGTCATGAGTCTAGCAAAAGCTATTGCCCCTGATATCGAGATACATCTCTCAACTCAGGCAAACGTTATGAATGTGCTTGATGCAAAAATTTATCACGACATGGGCGCAAAACGTATCGTCGTAGCACGTGAGATGAACTTAAAAGATGTTATAAAAATAAAAGAAGAAATTCCAACTCTTGATATTGAAATTTTTGTACATGGCTCGATGTGCTTTGCCTACTCTGGCAGGTGCTTAGTAAGCTCAGTGCAAAGCGGACGTATGTCAAATCGCGGTAGCTGCGCAAATGATTGTAGATTTAAGTATGAACTTTACGCTAAAAACGAAGAGAGTGGTGTGCTTTTCCGCTTAGAAGAGGACGAAAACGGCACTCACATCATGAACTCAAAGGATCTTTGCCTCATCTCGCACATCAAAGAGATCGTTGATAGTGGCGTAATAGATAGCCTAAAAATAGAAGGTCGCACAAAGAGCGAGTACTACGCAGCTTGCACAGCAAGAGCCTATAAAATGGCGATAGATGATGCCATGGACGATAAATTTAACGCACAAATTTATGAGAATGAGATAAATACACTAAAAAATCGTGGCTTTACGGATGGATATTTGGTGCATAGGCCTTATGAGCGAACCGATACACAAAATCATGTTAGTAGCCTAGAAGAGGGCACACATCAGGTAAATGCAATAAGCGAAGATGGCAAGTTTTTTAAGTGCAAATATAAAATTTTTCCAGGCAATAGCTACGAGATCGTGGCGCCTATTGGATCAGTTATAGAAGATAGTGAAAATGAAATCTCAAAGGTTTATTCACAAGATGGTAAGAAATTTATCAAATTTAAACAGCTCATCACCAAAAAAGGCAAGGTCATGAGCGAAATTCACAGCGGCAATGAAAATGAGATAAGCCTTGGTGTCAAGCTACCAAAATTTAGCTTTTTGAGGGAGAAAATATGAAATTTGTTTCTATTATAATGGGAAGTAAGAGTGACTATGATATCGTTAGCGAGGCGGCAAAAACTCTTGAAAAATTTGGTGTAAAATATGAACTAATAATCAGCTCAGCTCACAGAAGTCCAAAAAGAACAAGCGAGTACGTCGCAAATGCTGAGAAAAAGGGTGCAAAAGTCTTTATCGCAGCTGCAGGTATGGCAGCTCACTTAGCTGGAGCGATCGCTGCAAACACAACAAAACCAGTGATCGGCATACCAATGGCCGGCTCAGCTTTAAGCGGCGTTGACGCACTTTACTCAACGGTACAAATGCCAAGTGGTATGCCAGTGGCAACTCTAGCTATCGGCAAGGCTGGTGCTATAAATGCAGCTTATTTGGCGGTGCAAATTTTAGCTCTTGAAGATGAGGGGCTAGCAAGTGCTCTAAAAGCCGATAGAGAGGCAAAGATAAAGGCCTTAGAGGAAGACTCTTCAAAGGTTGAAGTGATACTGTAAAAAGGAGAAGCGGTGCAGACCTATCTTGGAGTTGATGAATTTTGCAAACTTGTGCACTTGGAGCGTGAAGTTATCGAAGATATGATAAATCGTGACGTTTTGAAAACCAAAGAGGAAAATGGAGAAATTTTGATAGAAGCGAGCGAGGGAACGATGAGCGTTGTGCCTAGTGTTTCGCAAAATTTATCTATGCAACCGCAAGGCCAAGATGGTATCAGCTTTGTTGAAAAGACGATTGGAACGATATTAAATTTACACGAAAAGGTGCTTGACGCAAAGGATGAGACGCTTGAAACCCTAAGAAATGAGAATAAATTTTTAAAAGAGGCACTAATCTCGATGCAAGAGCTCTATGACGAAGATAGAAAAACGGTAGAAACTCTTACAAAACAGCTTAAAATTTCACAAGATGAAGTTGAATTTCTAAAACGAAAATACAAGCTCATGTGGAACCAAGCGGTTGAAAATTTTAATGGGCAAAAGTAGTTTATGAAGATTATAAATTTAGAGGATAGCTTTGAAATTTACGGAGTAAAAACTCGCACTAAAAATGAAGATGAGATAGGCGGCAAGGGTAAAATTCCAGCTTTATGGTCTAAATTTATGAGTGAGCACTACGATGGCAAGAGTGAAATTTATAGCGTTTACTGCAACTATGAAAGCGATCTGAATGGACATTACGATAACTTCATCGGCACAAGATTAAGCCACAAAAGTGATAAAATTTTAGAGATAAAAAGTGGCAAATATGCCGTTTTTAGTTTTGCAAGAGAGCCACAAAACATAGCAAAATTTTGGGGTGAAATTTGGAAATATTTTGAAAGTAGTGAGCTAAAAAGAGCCTATGAAACAGACTTTGAGCTTTACGGCAGCGACGAGATAAAAATTTTTATATCTATTTTAGGTTAGGAAAAATGAATAAAAAAAACAATAGTTCAATCTTAAGTTTTATCGAAAATTTTGGTAACAAATTGCCAAATCCAACTATGCTTTTTATATATCTTTCGATTATTACGATAATAATATCGTTTGTATTAGAAAAGATTGGCGTTGGTGTAAGCTATCAGGCTATCAAAGATGGACAAATATCACAGCTTAATGCAAATGTTATAAATTTGCTTTCTGCTGATAGCCTTAGATCTTTTGTTTCGTCTGTGCTTAAAAATTTTACTAGTTTTTATCCTTTGGGAGTAGTCTTTGCAATTATTCTAGGTATTGGTATTGCAGACAAGTCTGGACTTTTATCAGCACTTATGACAAAGATTGCCTTAAAATCTTCTAAAATATGGGTAACTCCAATCGTTATTTTTCTTGGCGTAATGTCAAATGTTGCTTCCTCAGTTGGCTATGTTGTACTAATCCCGCTCGGAGCTATTTTATTTGCTGGATTTGGTCGCCATCCAATTGCTGGACTAGCTGCTGCTTTTGCTGGTGTTAGCGGTGGCTGGTCGGCAAATTTATTAATCGGTACAAATGACCCGATGTTTGCGGCATTTTCTATGCAAGCAGCTAGCGTGTTAAATCCAGATTATGTGGTACTAGCAACTGCAAATTGGCACTTTATGATAGCTTCAACATTTTTGATCGTATTTGTTGGCTGGTTTGTAACGGATAAAATCGTAGAGCCTAGGCTTGGCAAATTTGATTTTTTAGGTGATTTTAGCTTACAAGAGCATAGCGAGATAAGTGCAGAGCAAAAACGTGGCTTAAAATTTTCGCTAATAGCGTTGATTGTTTTTGTGATTTTACTGCTTGTGGCTATTTTGCCTTCAGGCTCTTTATTTGGAGCAAAAGGCAATGAAAGCTTTATGAAATCTACTTTTATGCATTCTATTGTTGTTTTTATGATGTTACTTTTTATAGTGGTAGGCGTAGCTTACGGTGTAGGTGCTAGGACTATAAAAAGCAGTAATGACGCCATAAAATTTATGGAGCAATCTATTTCTGAGCTATCAGGATTTTTGGTTTTGATATTTTTTGCAGCCCAGTTTACATATCTTTTTAATACCTCAAATATTGGGCTAGTGCTTTCTGTAAAAGGTTCTATTTTTCTAAAAGAGATCGGGTTAACTGGACTTAGCCTTATCATAGTTTTTATTTTCTTGATCGCTTTTATAAATTTATTTATAGCTGTTGATTCTGCAAAGTGGGCGATGATGGCTCCGATTTTTGTACCAATGTTTATGAATCTTGGACTCTCGCCAGAGCTTACACAGGCTGCTTTTAGAATAGGCGACTCTACTACAAATATCATAACGCCTTTGATGCCATTTTTTGTTTTGATAGTAGCTTTTATGCAAAAATACAATAAAGAGTTAAAAATCGGATCAGTAGTTTCTATTATGCTTCCTTATACGGTTGCATTTTTAATTTCTTGGACAGCATTAATGTCGTTTTGGTACATTTTTGATCTACCGCTAGGACCTGGTGCAGTTATACACTATGTAAAGTAAAATTTTAAAAGGAAAGCAATGACATTTTCACAAATAATATTAACCCTTCAAAACTATTGGCAAGAGCAAGGTTGCGTTATACTTCAGCCATACGACATGCCAGCAGGTGCGGGCACCTATCACCAAGCGACTTTTTTAAGAAGCCTCGGACCAAAGCCGTGGGCTACTGCATACGTTGCCCCATCTCGCCGCCCGACTGACGGTAGGTACGGCGAAAACCCAAACCGCCTAGGCGCTTATTATCAGTTTCAGGTGCTCATTAAACCAAGCCCGGAAAATATACAAGAGCTTTATCTAAAAAGCCTTGAAAAGCTCGGGTTAAATTTGAAAAATCACGACATCCGCTTCGTCGAGGATAACTGGGAGAGCCCGACGCTAGGCGCTTGGGGGCTAGGCTGGGAGGTCTGGCTGGACGGTATGGAGGTGACGCAGTTTACGTATTTTCAACAAGTGGGTGGCATCGCATGCGAGCTGATCTCTGGTGAGATAACATACGGCCTTGAACGTTTGGCCATGTATCTCCAAGACGTAAATAGTGTCTACGACATCGTTTGGGATGACAGGGATGGAAGCATCGTAACATACGCCGATGTGCATAAGCAAGGCGAGTACGAGTGGAGTAAATATAACTTTGAAGTAGCAAATGTCGATATGCTTTTTAGCCAGTTTGAAAATGCATTTAACGAGTGCAAACGCTGCTTAGAGGCTAAAATTTCACTGCCAGCTTACGACTACTGCATGCTTGCGGCTCACACATTTAACGTCCTTGATGCGCGTGGGGCGATAAGTGTTACACAAAGGCAAGACTACATCCTAAAAATCCGCGAGCTGGCCAAAGAGTGTGCGCTAACTTATAAAGAGAGCCTAGAACAAAAGTAAAATTTATGAAAATAGCTGAAATTTATAAAATCTTAGATGAAATTTGCCCATTTGTGAGCCAAGAGGGCTGGGATAATAGCGGCCTGCAAGTTGGCTCATTTGACAGCGAATTTGAGCGAATTTATCTAAGCCTTGATCTTGATAGTGAGCTTTTGCAAAGTGTCTTGCCAAACTCGCTCATTATTACACATCATCCGCTCATTTTTAAAGGGCTAAAGTGCCTAGATTACAGCCTCTATCCAAGCTCGCTCATAAGAGAGATGATGATAAAAAACATCTCGCTCGTCTCGCTTCACACAAATGCTGATCTTGCCTTTTTAAATGAAAAATTTGTGACGCAGGTTTTGGGGCTTGAAATTTCAAGCAAAGAGGGCTTTTTGATCTACGCTGATGTGAAGATGAAATTTGCTGAGCTTTGTAAATTTGTAAAAGAAAAACTTGGGTTAGAAAATTTAAGAGCCGTTCATGCAAAAGATGAAATTTCTAAAATTTGTATCTGCACTGGAAGCGGCGCAGATCTCATCCAAGAGGTCAAAGCAGACGCCTTTTTAACGGGCGATCTAAAGTATCACCAAGCCCTTTATGCAAAGGAAAAAGGACTAAATTTGATCGACATAAATCACTATGAAAGCGAGCGTTATTTTAGTGATTTTTTAGCAAAATATTTGCAAAATCTAAAAATTGAAGTTATAATAAGCAATTCTAAAAACCCATTTACATATTGCTAACAAAAAAAGGAAACATTATGAATAAATATTTGCAACAATTAGTTGAATTATCTGATCTTGACAAACAAATAGACGGTTTCACACCGCGCATACAAGAAGTAGAAAAAGCTTATAAAAGCATAGAAGAAGAGTGTGAAACTATAGCGGTTAATGTAGAAAGACTAGATGAAGAGGTAAGCGACTTAAAGTCTCAAAAATCAGGCACAAATGCTCATATTGCCGAGTTTAGTGCGAAGATAAAAGATGTAGCTAAAAAAAACTCAAGTGCAAAAAGCGAAAAGGAGATAAAAGCTCTAAGTCTTGAAGAAGATATTGCAAAAGAGCAACTTGAGGCTGCAAATGAAGAGATCGCTAGACTTGAGAAGCTAATAGATAGTAAAAACAGTCAAAAAGACGAGCTTGGTGCAAAAAAAGCTGAACTTGAAGAGAATTTAAAAAATATAAAAAGCAAAACTTCATCTGAGCTTGAAAATATCGAAAAAGAACGTAAAGAAGTTTATGCTAAAAAAGACAAGCTTATCGCCACCATGAATCAAAAAATTCTCGCATTTTATGAAAAAATTAGAAAATGGGCTCATAGCACAGCCGTTGTTCCTGTAAAAAAACAAGCTTGTTATGGTTGCTTTATGCAGATAAACGACAAAACTTTTTCTGCTGTTATCAAGGGCGAAGATATCGTTACATGTCCACATTGTGGCAGAATTTTGTATAAACAAGAGCAATAACACATTTCGTGATAATAATATATTACTTTCTAGCCTCAATACTCTATCTCTTTGGGGCTATCTTTTTATTTTTTTTAAGTTTTAAAAAAAAGTATCATAAGTCGATTCCAGCACGTTTTTTTCTATTTAATAATCCTAGATTTCAAGATGCAGATGTGCATTTTCACGCTTGTTCGTTTGGTGAAGTGCAAGCACTTAAACCTTTGATGCAAAAATTTTATAGCAAAGCCATAAGTGTGGTGACAAATACTGGCTTTGAAGCGGCAAGTAAAATTTGCTCTAACGCGAGATTTTTACCGTTTGAAATTTTTTTGCCGTTTTGGCTAAAAAAGAGCAAAATTTTAGTTATTTTTGAGGCTGAGCTTTGGCTTATGCTAGTTTTCATGGCAAAGCTAAAAGGCAGCCGTGTGATATTAATAAATGCGAGAATTTCAGACAGAAGCTATAAAGGTTACTTGAAATTTAGCTTTTTCTATAGATATCTTTTTAAATTTATAGATAAAATTTATGCCCAAAGTGAGCTTGATAAAGAGAGGCTAAAGTCGCTTGGAGCAGGCAAAATAGAGGTCGTTGGCAACATAAAAGCTGCGTTTTTGCCAAGCATGAGTAAAATTTATGAAAAGCCAAAAGCTAGAGTGATCGTGCTAGCAAGCACGCATACAGGCGAAGAAGAGATGATTTTAGATAATTTAGATTTAAGAGAAAACGATCTTTTGATCATCGCGCCACGACATCCTGAGAGGTTTGCAGAGGTTGAAAAGATTGCAGCCAACTACGCTAAAAAGCATGACTTTAGCTTTGCGAAATTTAGCAAGACGCATAAATTTGAAGCTAAAGTAAATTTACTTGACACTTTAGGCGAGCTTGTAAATATCTATGCCATTAGCGATATAGTTGTGCTTGGAGGCAGTTTTTTGCCAAATATCGGTGGGCATAATCCAATCGAGTGCGCACAGTTTAACCCAGTGATAATAAGTGGCGAGTTTATATTTAACCAAAAGGCATTATTTAGCCTAGTTGAAAACATCTATATCGTAAAAGCTAGCGAGATCGGCGGCATAATAGATAGTGACGCTAAAAAGAGCAAGATCGCCGTGCATGCCAGTGCTGATGCGATCATAGAAGATATAAGGAGCACTTTATGAGTGAAGAAAAAGCGTATAAAATTTTAGCCAAACAAAAAAATATCTCAAACAACGAGGCAAAGGAGCTAATTGACAGCGGCATAGTTTATGCCAAAGGGCAAAAGGTGATGATAGCTCGAGCGCTAATGAGTGAAAATACTAAATTTAGCGTCGAGGAGATGCCAAAACCAAGCGTTATCTTTGAAGATGAAAATTTAATAGCCATCAGTAAACCAGCCGCCATAACTAGTGAAAAAATCAGCCAAATGTATAAATTTCCGCTTCTTCACAGGCTCGATAAGGACACAAGCGGGGTGCTGCTTCTTGTAAAAAATGATGAATTTGCAAGCCTTGCCATAAATGAGTTTAAAAAGATGAAGGTTGAGAAAAATTACGTGGCCGCAGTTAGGGGCATCATGAGCGAGGAAGCGGTCGTAAATGAGCCGATCTTAACTATAAAAAATAAAAATGGCGCCTTTTCAAAGATATCAAAAGATGGCAAAGAGGCGATCAGTGAAATTTCACCGCTTATGGTTGTTGGTAAAAAAACACTGGTAAAAGTTGCCATAAAAACAGGCAGAACGCACCAGATAAGAGTGCATTTAGCTAGCTTAAATTTACCTATCGTTGGCGATGAGAAATACGGCAAAAATAGAGCAAATAGAATGTTTTTACATGCCTATTCTATCGCCCTTTTAAACTATAAATTTAAAACGCCGATACCAAAAGAGTTTAACTCTCTTGGATTTGAACTATCTAATAAATTTGAAATTTAAAGAGCAATAAAGAAATTATTTAGTAATATACGCCCTTTAATAACAACTTACGAAAGGTGATTAGTGTTCGAACAAATTAGCGAGTCTTTTAGATTAGCCGTTAGCAAGATACGTTTTGTAGATGACGAAAAAGCTCTAAAAAACGCACTTGACGTGCTCAAAAAAGCTCTTTTAAAAGCTGATGTTCACCATAAAGTCACCAAAGATCTACTCGCATCTATCGAAAGCGAACTAAAGCAAACTGGCGTTGGTCAAAAGAATTTCTTAGATGCGATCAAATCAAATTTGACGACTATTTTGACGGCTCCTGGAAATCAAGGCTTTGTCTATGCGCCAGTTGCACCGACTATTGTTTTGATGGCTGGTTTGCAAGGTAGCGGTAAAACAACGACAACTATCAAGCTTGCAAACTATCTAAAACTAAGAAAGAAAAAAGTTTTAGTTGCGGCTTGTGACTTGCAAAGATTAGCGGCAGTTGAGCAGCTAAGACAGCTCTGCGTTGCAAATGAGATTGATCTTTTCTTTATAGAAAATGAAAATAATCCTATAAAAGTAGCAAAAGAAGCACTAGAAAAAGCAAAAAGTGGTCTTTATGATGTGCTTTTAGTGGATACTGCTGGTCGTCTTGCGATCGATGAAAAGTTGATGCAAGAGATAAAAGATGTAAAAAATGCGATAAATCCACATGAAATTTTCTACGTAGCTGACGCTATGAGTGGTCAAGACGCCGTAAAAACAGCTACAAGTTTTAATGAAATTTTGGGAATTTCTGGAGTTATACTTTCTAAATTTGACTCTGATTCAAAGGGTGGCGTAGCTATTAGTATCGCAAAACAGTTAAATATCCCACTTAGATTTGTTGGTACTGGCGAGAAAGTAGCTGATATCGAGAGCTTTATACCAGACCGCATCGTAAGCCGTATAATGGGCGAGGGTGACTTAGCTACTTTGGTTGAGAAAACATCGACTATAATTGATGAAAAAGAGGCAAAACGTCTAAGCCAAAAGATAAAAAAAGGTCAGTTTAACTTTAACGACTTTTTAGATCAAATGGAAAGCGTTAAAAAGCTTGGTAGCATGAAGTCTTTGATGGGGATGATACCTGGACTTTCAAATATTGCAAATCAGATAAAAGATATAGATCTTGATAATTCAAAAGAAATTTTGCATATTAAGGCTATGATAAACTCTATGACGCAAAAAGAGCGTGAAAATCCAGACCTTTTAAACAATAGTAGAAAAAGGCGTCTAGCAGCTGGCTCCGGACTATCTCAAGTAGAGGTAAATCGTTTTTTAAAGCAGTTTGAAAATGCTTCAAAGCTTGCTAAGAAATTTTCAGGAAAAGGCGGAGCAAAGGGACTTGCAAATATGCTTTCTCAAGCAAATTTAAAAAGACCTGTTTGATAAAAGGGTTTAAATTTGGATATTTGTTATCTAAATTTAAGCTTTATTTAAAAACAAGAGGAGAATATAATATGGCAACAGTAGTAAGACTAACAAGAATGGGACGTAAAAAAAGACCTTTTTATCGTATAGTTGTTACAGATAGCAGAAAAAGACGTGATAGTGGCTGGATAGAAAGTATTGGCTATTACAACCCTATGGTTGAGCCAAATGTTATAAATTTCAACAAAGAGAGATTAGATTACTGGAAAAGCGTTGGTGCTAAACTTAGCGATAGAGTTGCACAAATTACAAAATAATGGTTAAAAATTTTTTATACGAATACGCCAAGTTGATTGCTGATTTTCCTGATAAAGTAAGTGTTGATCGTCAGGAACTTGGTGAAAATTTTGCTGAGATAATTATAAGTGCTGATAAGGTTGATACGGGAAAACTTATCGGCAAAGATGGCAAAATGATAAACGCTATAAAGACTGTTATTATTGGTTGTAAAGCCAAAGATAATACAAGCTATAGAGTAACGGTAAAAGCTATTGAATAGTGATATTGTTGAAGTCGCTACCATCGGAAGATGTGTTGGTTTAAAGGGCTACTTAAAGCTTCACAATAAGAGCGACTTCCCAGAACAGTTTAAAAAAGGTGCAACCTTTTTTGACAAAAACAATAATCAGCTGACCATAAAAGACTACAATAGACAAAAAGAGCTGGTGTTGTTTGAAAATTTTGATGACTTAGACCTTGCTAAAACGCTTGTAAATATAACTATATACACCACAAAAGAGCTCACTAGAAAAAACTGCAAATTAAAAAAAAATGAATTTTTTCAGTTTGATATTATTGGCTTAAAAGTTATAGAAAATGGTGAAATTTTGGGTATTGTAGAAGATATCCAAGATAATTTTGCAAATTCACTTTTATACATAAAAACTGATGAAGAGCTTACCTTAGGTGGTAAACCAAAGAATTTTTACATTCCATATTTAGAGCATTTTATTATAAGTGTAAATTTAGACAATGAAGAGATTTTGGTAAAAGGTGCTAGAGCCATTTTAGAAAATTCATGAAATTTACGTTTATTACGCTTTTTGAAAATTTAGTTAAACCTTATTTTTGTGATTCTATTTTAAAACGTGCAATTGGTAATAAATTTATTGAAATTGATTTTATAAATCCAAGAAATTTTACTAAAGATAAGCATAATAAAGTTGATGATTATATGATCGGAGGTGGAGCAGGGCTTTTGATGTTTCCACAGCCTTTGGATGATTCGATCAAATTTCTAAAAGAAAAAGATAAAAATACTCACGTGATATTTTTGACACCAGCTGGTAAAAAATTTAATCAAAATGATGCAAAGAGGCTTTCTAAAAAAGATCACATTTGTTTTGTTTGCAGTAGATATGAAGGCCTTGATGAACGAGTTGTTGAGCTTTGGGCAGATGAAGTTTTTTGCATAGGCGATTTTGTTTTAACTGGCGGAGAGCTTCCTGCGCTTTGTATGAGTGATGCAATATCAAGAAATATACCTGGAGTTTTAGGAAACGATATGAGTCTTGAAGTTGAGAGTTTTGAGGATAATTTGCTTGAAGCCCCATCTTTTACAAAGCCTGATAATTTTAGATCAATCTTTGTGGTTTCAGAGTTTTTAAAGGGTAATCATGCTAAAATCCACAACTTAAAAAACAAGATGGCTCACTGCAAAACAAGGTACTTTCGCCCTGATTTATATCAAAAGCTAAAGCCACATAAATAAGGAAAAACATGAGAAATAAATACATTGAAGCGTTTGAAAATGCTCAAATTGCTGGTAAGAATATCCCTGACTTCCGTGCAGGTGATACATTGCGTGTGGCTACTCGTATTCATGAGGGCGACAAAACAAGAATTCAAAATTTTGAAGGCATTTGTATAGCTAGACGTGGTAGCGGTACTGGCGAAACATTTATCATCAGAAAAATCGGTGCTAACAGTGTTGGTGTTGAGAGAATTTTCCCAATATTTAGTGATTCTATCGAAGAGATAAAGGTTCTTAGAAAAGGTCGTGTTAGAAGAGCTAAACTATTCTACCTACGTGAACTACGTGGTAAAGCAGCTAAGATTCGCGAACTTAGAAAATAATTTTTCATTTGTCCTGAGAATTTCAGGACAAAATTTCTTTCTTTTATACTTAATTTTTACTATTCTATACAACATGGTTTTTAAGCTTTTTGAAAAATAAATTCTAAAGTATTATGATATTTTTTAATGCGATGTACTTCAAGTGTTGTTTATTAATTTTTTTCTAAGTAGATATATTTTGACTTAACTAGACAAGAATAAAAAATATTTAAATGTTTTTTAAAAAGTGTGGAATAATTTGTTAGATATAAAAATTACAAGATCGCTGATATGATCTTGAAAGATGAGCTTGAAAGTGGCGATGAGATCACCATCGATAGCGATGGCGAGAAGATCATCATTAAGAAAAAATAACTTCAAATTTACTTGGCAGGTCGAATTTGACTTGCCAAGTATAAATAAATTTAACTAATATCCTTATTTGATCTGTAATAAAATATAAAAAATAGCACGCAAAGCATCGCTATAAAGGCAAAGACTATCAATGTGCCATCTTTAAATGAGCTTAAAAACATACCGTTTGTATTCATGCCAAAAAAGCCAGTGATGAAATTTATTGGTAAAAATAGCGCCGAAAGTAGCGTTAAAAGGTAGATATTTTTGTTGATCTTGTCGTTTTTGTCGCTTTGTATAAATGAGTAGATGTCATCGACCCTATAGGAGTATTCGTTGGCTATGGTTTTAAAGACACTTGCTTCGTGGATGCTGTTTTTAAGCTCTTTTTTAAGACCTTGTTGCTCACTTTGGCAGATAGCAAGTGCTTCGTAAAAGTGCGAAATGCTATTTTGAAATTTTCTGATCTCATACTTTAAAAAGTGGTGTCTTTTTATAAATTTCTCAAAATTTTTCTGGCTAGCATAAATTTTCTCATACTCGTTTAGCTCGTCTCGATGCTCTAAAATTTTATTTGCATATTCGTTACAAATCCCCTTAATAGCTGCTTTAAATGTGCTTTTGTCGCATTCATGTTCAAGATCTTCTTTGTAATTTTTGCCATCTTTAAATAAAAATTTAAAAACTTGCTTTTGCGATAATGAGATGAGTGTTATGTAGTCAAACTCATCTCCATAAAAATATCCGCTAAGTGCGTTTTTATAGCTCATCTGTGCTCCTTTTTGCGTAGAAATTTCTTTTAAATTTAGCAAATTCGCCAGCCTCTATCGCCTCTCTCATCTCTTCCATCAAATTTAGATAGTAGTGCAGGTTATGAAGGCTTGCTAGTCTAAAAAACGTGAGCTCTCTTGCCTTAAAAAGGTGGTTTAGATAGCCTCTAGAGTAGCGTTTGCAGGTGTAACACTGGCAGGCTGGGTCTATCGGCACGTGATCGTTTATAAATTTAGATGATTTTATATTTATCTTGCCAAAGCTAGTAAAAAGCGTGCCGTTTCTTGCGTTTCTTGTTGGCATAACGCAGTCAAACATATCAACGCCTCGCTCCACGTTTTCGACCAAATCTTCTGGTGTGCCAACGCCCATTAGATAGCGAGGCCTAAGTTCATCCATAAATGGCATAACCGCCTCAACTGTGTCATACATCGCCTCATTGCTCTCACCAACGCTTAGACCTCCTATGGCAAGGCCGTCAAATGGCATCTCATTTAGCGCCTGCGCGCAAAATTTACGTGCCTCATAGTCGGTGCCGCCTTGAACGATACCAAAGATATTTTGCTGCAAGCCAACGCCCTTGCTCCGCATAAATTTGTGATAGTCAATCGCCTCTTTTGCCCATTTTATCGTCCGTTTTATGCTGAGATCTATCCTTTTTGGCTCAGCAGGCAAGGCGACTAGGTCATCAAGTATCATCATGATGTCGCTGCCTAGGTCATACTGCGTGTCAAGGACGGATCTTGGCGTGAAGTAGTGCGTGCTGCCATCGATGTGGCTTTTAAATTTTATCCCGCCATCGTCGTTTTTGGTGTTTGACCTAAGCGAAAATGCCTGAAATCCGCCGCTATCAGTTAAAAACGAGCGATCAAATTTAGAAAATCCATGCAGTCCGCCAAACTCACACACGACCTTGCTGCCAGGGCGCAGATACATATGATAGGTGTTTGCTAGAATTATTTTTGCGTCTAAAATTTCACTCATATCAAAGGCGTCTAGCTTTTTACTGCGCCAACCGTGCCAACAGGCATGAAACTGGCGTTTGTATCACGCTGTGTGCAGTCGTGAGAATGCCGCGCCTTGCGTTGCCATCTTTTTTTATAACTTCAAATTTCATCTAAGTCCTTAAAATTTTTGATTTTTTATTTTAACAAAATTTATAATATAATCCAGAAATTTTAAGGCAAAGGAACTTTTTGCAAAAGAGAAATGATATCGTTTTTACCGAAGCAAACGGCACTACGACCATAAAATTTGCAGGTGAGTTTAGCTACAAAGAGGCTAAAAATTTACAAAGCATTTTTAAAAAAATTCAAAAGCTTAACGGCAATGTTAAATTTGACTTTAGCGAGCTAAAGAGCATTGATTACGCTGTTTTGATCCTTTTAAAAAACACGCTAAATGGCAAGAAATTTGAGATCATCACAAATGACGAGAAGATAAAGGCGATGGGTGAACTGCTAAATGACGAGAAGATCGATTTTAGATATATGCCACCGCACAATAGCCTAAATTTTTTCTCACGACTTGGCGAGAAAATTTGCGAGGGATTTGTAAATTTAGTTGAGTTTGGCTCGTTTTTGGGCGAGTTTTTGATAAAAAGCGTCAAAATTTTCCTTAATCCTGCAAATTTAAGGTTTAGAGAATTTAGTAACTACATAAAAGATGGCGGTGTAAATGCCGTTTTTATCGTATCGCTCACCGCTTTTTTGATAGGCGTCGTGCTTGCATATCTTGGTAGTGCGATGCTTGCAAGCTTTGGGGCAAGTATATTTATAGTAGAGATCATGGGTATGCTAACGCTTAGAGAGGTGGCACCGCTCATCGCTGCTATCGTTGTGGCAGGCAGGTCGGCCTCCAGCTTTACCGCGCAAATTGGTGCTATGAAGCTAACTGAGGAGATAGACGCGATGAAGACGATGGGTTTTGAGCCATTTAACTTCTTGGTCTTGCCGCGCATCATCGCCATGGTGCTTTGCGTGCCTGTCATCATCTTTATAGCTGATGGCATAAGCATCTTAGGGCAGATGATCATTTGCCAAACTATTCTTGACATTAGCTTTAGCGACTATCTAAATAGATTTCGCGAGATGGTCGAGCTTAGGCACTTTGCTGTTGGCATGATAAAGGCTCCGTTTTTTGGTGCTGTAATAGCGATCATTGGGTGCATGAGGGGATTTGGCGTTAGTCAAAACGCTCAAAGCCTTGGAGCGATGACAACGGTTAGTGTTGTAAATGCGATATTTTGGGTCATCGCGCTTGATGCATTTTTTGCGATAATTTTTATGTGGCTAAAGATATGAACGAGATAATAGTTGGAAAAAACATAACGACAAGTTATGGCGATAAGATAATGCACGATAATGTGAGCTGGAGCGTAAAAGAGGCAGAAATTTATGGCTTTTTGGGCGGCAGTGGTACTGGTAAAACGACGCTAATGAAGACGATGATATATCTAAAAAGCCAAATAAGGGCGATATAACGTTTGATGGCGTCAATATGTGGAAAAGTAGCCCCAAAGAGCAGCAGGAGATCAAGCTAAAAAGTGGGACGATGTTTCAGTTTGGAGCGCTTTATAGCTCGATGACGATACTTGATAATGTGGGCGTTTTGCTCCATGAGTACTCTAAATTTAACAAGCGTCAGATCGATGAGATAGCGATGTTTTGGATACAAAAGGTGGGGCTTAAAAAAGAAGTTTCTATGCTTTATCCAAGCGAGCTAAGTGGCGGTATGAAAAAGCGTGCTGCGCTTGCAAGAGCCTTAGTGCTAAGTCCTAGGGTGCTATTTTTGGACGAGCCAAACAGCGGTCTTGATCCAGTGAGCTCACGCCAGATGGACGCGCTCATAAAAGAGCTTCGTGATAGCATCGGCGTAACAGTTGTTATGGTGACGCATGATGCGGATAGTATTTTTGATATTTTGGATAGATTTTTGATAATAGATAATAAAAAAATAGCCTTTGAGGGAGATATAAAAGAGCTTGAACATCTTGAAAATAACCCGCTTGAAGAGCTATTTAAGATGAGGAAAAAGTAGATGGAAAATAGAAATTCTTATACCATTGTTGGCATGTTTTTCATAGCCTGCCTTACAGCATTTGCGATATTTATCTGGTGGATGACTAGCAAGAATAACACAAAAGTTGATTTTAAGGAATATTACATCCACACAAGCGAGCTGCCAAGCGGATTAAAGGTGGATTCTACGGTTAAATTTATCGGCGTGCCAGCAGGAAGCGTTAGTGATATAAATTTTGTCGATGATAAAAACGCTCTTATAAATATCACGATGAAGATAAGAGAGGACCTGCCTATCAAGGCTGATAGCGTGGCAAGTATAGAAGTTCAGGCCATCAGCGGTGTGGCTAGCATAAATATAAGCCGTGGCACAAAAGACTTTGCATCAGGCCAAAAGCCTATCTTGCAGCTTGAAGAGAGCCTCTTTTCAAAGCTTGGAAACAACGCTGAAAACATCACCTTAAAGATAAATCAAACACTTGATAAAGTCGATAACTTTTTCTCGCCTGAAAATATTGCTCACGTAGAGTCAGTCCTTAAAAATATTGATAAATTTACACAAGTTTTAACAGACGAAGAGGGACTAAGTGAGGTTGATAGTATCGTTAAAAATGTGAAAAATTTTACAGATACTTTAAACAAAACCGATACAAAAGAATTGGTTAAAAATTTAAATAGACTAATTTCAAATGCAAACCAAGTTTTTGTATCGGCAAATTCGGCTATCACTGGATATAATTCGCTGCAAGAACTCATCACTAAAAAAGCTAAAGATGGCGAATACGACCTTAGAAATACGGTTGGTCCGTTATTAAGAGAAGCGAGTGATTTTTTAAATGGATTTGACAAGACACTTCGTGAGTTTAGAGGTGCGCTTCAAAGACTCGAAGATAATCCTTACGAGTTTTTCTTCACAAATCCAGTTCCAAATGACAAAGGAGATAAAAAATGAGAAATTTGATATACATAGCGGCTGCATTTTTATTTTTTGGCTGCTCGCTAAAGACCGACGTACCACAAGCTACGATGTATGAGATACACTACTCAAATAAGGAGTGCTCGGCTGAAAACAAGCAAAAAGAGCTAAAAAATGTCTTCATAGAAAATGTGAGCGCTCTTGATATGGTCGATACTAGAAAAATTTTGATCGTAGCCGAAAATAATAAAATCAGATATCTAAGCGACGCTAAATTTGTATCTGAGCCAAGCGAAATGGTCTATAAATCGCTTGTAAAAGGGCTTTATTCAAACTGTGCTGCAAAACCGATATTTTCGCCAAATGCAAAGGATCTTAGGCTAAAAGTTAGCATCATCTCACTTCAGATAAGAGGCGACAAGGCCGAAGTTTCACTAGCTTACGAGCTGTTTAATGCAAACACTTCGCTAAAATCTGGCATGATCACAAAAGAAATTTTTTGTCCAGATCCAAGCTCAAGTACTATTTTTGATACGATAAATAAGGCTACAAATTTAGCAATCGATACGCTAATCTCTGAAATAATCTACTAAAATTTTCTTAAATTTTTTGGCTGTGAAAGCTTAAATTTACAGCCAAAAATAGCTTATTTTAAAGACCTTTTGTTATAATGTGAGCTTTAAAATACGGAGAATTGATGAAGAAAATTTTAATAATCGCAGATGGAACTTTCGCAAGAAATTTTTTAAACAGACTGCTTGAAACAAAATCAAATTTGCATCACTATATCGTTGTTTCAAGTGAGGATTACAGTCAAAAATCAAATTATGAAAATTTTACATTTTACCAGTTTGACCCAACTAGTCTCTCAAAGCTAAAAAGCGTAAGCGATGGCTATTTTAGTCAGTTTTGTATAGTTTGCGATGATAAAAATGAGGCGGTTGCTGTTTATGAAAATTTAAGACAGATCAGCACAAAGACCGAGACTGTTTTTATGAGCTCATGGGAGCTTGATGAAAAATGCAAAGAAATATTTGCAAGCGATAAACACTTAAGCGTGGTTGATATCAGAGATATTGCAGCATCAAGACTTATGGACTATTTACCAGATTTGCCGGTTTTAGCTGATAATATCGGGCTTAGTGAGGGTGAGATCATGGAAGTTAAGGTGCCAATAGGTAGCTCTTATATGTATCGTCACATTAGCTCAGTAGCTCAAAAAAAATGGCGAATAGCCTCATATATCGAGGCAGCGAGATCATCTTGCCAAAGCCAAATGTAATGATACAGCCAAGCGATATATTACTAATCGTTGGCGATCCAAATGTGCTTCAAAATGTTTACCGCTCGATCAAGCGTGAAAGTGGACAGTTTCCAAGCCCGTTTGGTAGCAACATCTATGTGCTTATCGATATGATCTCAATGGATAAAGAACGTGTTAGCAAGCTCATAAAGGATAGCTTGTATTTGCATTCAAAGCTAAATAATAAACGCCTTTTTTTTAGAGTGATAAATCCAACTTTAGGTGAAAATTTAGATACTTTAAAAGCGATAAAAGAGAAAAATATCATCGTTTTGATGGATTATTTTAATAGTGATAACAAATCTATAAAACATGACGTTTTAAAGCACGATATCGGTCTAATCTTAAGCGATGATAAATACTTTTTTAAATTTAAAAAGCTATTTTATGAGCTAAAGCTTCCAGTGATAAAAACGGGTAAAATTTTGCTCTCAAATATAAAAGAGGGCGTTATACTAGGCGATCAAAGTCAAGAAGTGGAAAATCAATCAGCTGTAATAACAGACTGCTGTGCACAGCTTGATTTGGAGATGAAATTTTACTATTTTGATAATAAGCATAGCGATGATGAGGCGTTAAGAGAGCATTTTGAGAGTATTAGCGCGCTATTTTCTAAGCGTATAAAGATAGAAAATCACAATCTTAAAAATCCGCTTGTAAAACTAAAAAATACAAAAGATCTGCTTCATTTTGTGATGTTTAGCAAAAGCGTGGCAAATGGTGGGGCATTTGCCTTTTTATCGACAAATTTAAATAGGCTTTATAAAAAACTGAGCCAAAACGCACAGCTTTTTGTGCCAGTAAGTGAGTAAAAATGCAGATAAATTTAAATCTTAAAGAAAAAGCATCAAGCTATAAAATTTATATAAATGAGCTTGAAAGACTAGAGCTAAAAGGCAAGGTTGGCATCGTTACAAACGCCAAAGTAGCGGGGATTCATCTTGAAAAGCTACTTAGTATTTTGAAGTGTGATGAGAAATTTATCATAAGTGTGCCTGACGGCGAAGAGTATAAAAACCTTGAAACGTTAGAGCAAATTTTAGAGCAGCTTTTTGTTAGTAAATTTGATCGCTCATCTACGCTAATCGCCTTTGGTGGTGGCGTCATAAGCGATATGACTGGCTTTGCGGCGAGCATCTATGAAAGGGGGATAAATTTCATAAATATCCCAACCACACTTCTAGCGCAAGTTGATGCAAGTGTGGGCGGAAAAACGGGTGTGAATAATAAATTTGGTAAAAACTTAATTGGCTCATTTTATCAGCCAAAGGCGGTTTTTTGTGAGATAAATTTCTTAAAGACATTGCCAAAGAGAGAATTTGCAGCTGGCGTGGCTGAGGCTTTAAAGATGGCGATAACCTTTGACAAAGAGATGTTTGATTGGCTAAAGAGCGTAAATTTAGATGATGAAAATTTAGCCAAGCTGGTTGAAAAGTCGGTAATTTTAAAAGCAAAAGTGGTTGAGCAAGATGAGAAGGAAAAGGGGCTAAGAGCCATCCTAAACTACGGACATACCTTTGCTCACGTTATAGAAAATGAGACGAATTATAAAGAATTTTTACATGGCGAGGCGGTGGCGATAGGTATGAATATGGCAAATCGTTTAAGCGTAAAACTAGGACTCATGAGCGAGGCAGAGGCAGAGGATATCAAACAGGTTTTAATGAAATTTGGCCTTCCAGTAAACTACAAAATAGAAAATGAATATGCATTTTACGAGGCATTTTTTATGGATAAAAAGACAAAAGATGATAAGATAAATTTCATCATTGCAGATAAAATCGGCAGTGCGATCATCAAAAATGACGTCAAAAAAGAAGACGTTTTAAAAATTTTAAGAGAATTTAAATGAAAAAGATCCTAGCTTTAATACTTTTTTGCTTTGCCCTTTATGCTGAGGAGAACGTTACGCTTGAGCAAAATGGCTCGCAAAATTTACAAAATAACGAGCTTATTAAAGATATTTCAAATCTAGATAACTCACTAAAAAACAATATCTGGATCACAAGGTATGCTAACTATAACACTTATCAAAGACTTATTGATGAGCTTGAAAAAAATGAAAATGAACTAAAGAAACTGGACAAAAGCTCAAGAAGAGGCAGCGATATCATAAAGAGAATCCAAACCCTAAAAGAGCAGATAAATTTACTAAAAGAATATGAAAAAACGCCATTTTCAAATATGCTAGCAGCTCCTGAAATGGATACTCCACCAAGGATAACAAGTCCTGTTGCACTTATATCTGGCTTTTCGTATATCAAAAAGATAAAGAGCGATAAGATCGAGTATCAAAGGCATATAAAAGAGCTTGATACGCTTTTGGAAAAGCTTGAAACAAAAGAAAATTTACTAAATAGACTAAATTTGATAGAAGAAAATGAGCAAAATAGAGAAAGCCTAAACTTGGTAAAACAAGAAATAGGCGACTTTAAAGCGGCAAAACAGATCGCTGATACAACTTATAATGTCTATGAAAAAAGAGCTGATGAGGCTATAAATTTAACCACCTCTGATATAAAAGCTCAGTTTTTAAGTATGGGCTATACAGCTATCATCATTCTTTTAACGATCGGGTTAACATTTATCGCTAAATTTATCGTTAAAAGAACGATTACCGATAATGAGAGATTTTACACGGTCAATAAATTTTTAAACGTTTTAAATATCACCGTTATCATCATAATCTTACTCTTTTCATACATCGAAAATGTTACATATCTGGTAACCGTGCTAGGTTTTGCCTCAGCTGGTATCGCCATTGCGATGAAAGATATGTTTATGAGTATGCTTGGCTGGATGGTGATCATGTTTGGCGGCTCTATACATGTGGGCGATAGGATCAGAGTGCTTCATGACGGCAGTGAATTTGTGGGCGATGTGATTGATATCTCTTTACTTAGGCTGACCGTTTTTGAGGATGTTAGCTACTCGACTTATAAGACAAACCGCCGTGCAGGCAGAATCATCTTTGTGCCAAATAACTATATCTTTACCGACCTCATCGCAAACTATGCTCATTATGGTATGAAGACCGTTTGGGATGGTATAGATATCGTTATAAGCTTTGATAGCAATCATAAAAAAGCTGTGTATCTAGCAAGAAATGTCGTTAAAAAATACTCAAAAGGCTACACTGATATCGCAAAACGCCAGATGAATAAACTAAGAAGCCAATACAGCATCAAAAATCCAAACGTCGAGCCAAGAATTTATACATTTTTTGAGCCTTATGGTATAAATGTCTCATGCTGGTATATGGCAAATTCTTATGCGACTTTGGCTCTTAGAAGCACTATTAGCGCTGAGATTATAGAAGCATTTTTAGCTCAAGATGATATAAAGATCGCTTATCCAACACAAACCATGTTTATAGGCAAAAAAGAAAATCCAAGCGATCACACCGCTCACAGCGAGCAAGAGAGTGAAAATTCTTAATGCAAAAGATATTTTTTAAAACATTTGGATGTCGCACAAATATCTATGATACCGAGCTTTTAAAAAGCTACATCAAGGACTACGAGATTACAAATGATGAAGATGCTGCTGATATCGTGATCATAAACTCGTGCACTGTTACAAATTCTGCCGATAGCGGTGTCAGAAACTACATAAACGGCGTAAAAAGGCGTGGGGCAAAGGTGGTGCTGACTGGATGTGGAGCGGTTAGCAAGGGCAAAGAGCTATTTAATAGCGGTATATTTGGTGTGCTAGGAGCTAGCAAAAAGAGCGATCTAAATGAGCTTTTAAAGCAAGAAAAACCATTTTTTGAGCTTGGAAATTTAAACTCAGTTGATAAAAATATAGTTACAAATTATGAAAATCACACTAAGGCTTTTATAAAAATTCAAGAAGGCTGCAACTTTAGCTGCAGCTACTGCATCATCCCTTCAGTTCGTGGTAAGGCTAGAAGCATGGATGAGGCTATGATACTAAAAGAGGCAAGAATTTTAGCCCAAAACGGCTATAATGAGCTCGTACTAACTGGCACAAATATAGGCAGTTACGGCAAAGATACAAATAGCTCTCTTGGTAAGCTTTTGGCAAGCTTGGGTAAAATTTCTGGCATTAGACGTATTCGGCTCGGAAGTATTGAGCCAAGCCAGATAGATGAGAGCTTTAGAGAAATTTTAAAAGAAGAGTGGCTGGAGCGTCATTTGCACATCGCGCTTCAGCACACGAGTCAGACGATGCTAAAGATCATGCGAAGACGAAATAACGCATTTAGTGATTTGGAACTTTTTAATGAGCTTAGTTCTCTTGGCTTTGCCCTTGGCACGGACTATATCGTTGGTCATCCAGGAGAGAGTGAGGAGATATGGACAGAGGCTGTGGAAAATTTTAAGAAATTTCCTATCACACATCTGCACGCTTTTGTATATTCACCAAGGCGTGATACGCACTCAGCTACGCTAAAAAGCGATGTTAGCGGCGATGTGGCAAAAAATAGGCTAAAAATTTTACAAGGCATTACTTTGCAAAATAATGAAAATTTTAGAAAAAAACATAACGGAGCTTTGAAAATTTTAGTCGAGCAAAAAAATGGTGAATTTTACGAAGGTTTTGATCAGTTTTACAACAAAGCTAAAATTTTAAGCCAAAAAGATATAACAAAAGAGTGGGTGGAGGTAAGCGAATATGAAGTTAAGCCAGATGCCAATTATGCAAAAATTTAAATTTAATAAAAAAATATCCTAATAATCGCAGCTATCGCATTAATCAGCGTGCTGTTATTTGCCGTTAGCAAAGAGCCACGAAATATCACATATTCGCAATATATGCAGCTAATGGATGGAAATTTTATAGACCGCGCTGTAATCAATGATGATGAAGTCGTGCTTTATGCACAAAACAATCGTTTTTCAATCATAAAAGAGGGCATCGATCTAAAAGAGCTTATTAAAAAAGTGCCTGTTGAAAAGACTAAGCAATACATCACCCCTGGCATGATCTGGGGTTTTATCATCTTTGTCTGCTTTGTGCTTTGGTATGCTTATATCTTTAGAAGTATCAGGAAAAAAGAGGAGAGCTTGCTTAGCAAAAAAGAGGGTGCATTTGAGATAGAAAGCGTGCTAAATCAAAACACTATGCCAGTCATCTCAAATGTGAGATTTAGCGATGTGGCAGGTATTAGTGAGGTTAAAAGCGAGCTTAGCGAGATAGTTGATTTTCTAAAAAATCCACAAAAATATAGAAATTTTGGTATCAAAATGCCAAAAGGCGTGCTAATGATAGGCCCTCCAGGCGTTGGTAAGACGCTTGTGGCAAAGGCGGTTGCTGGCGAGGCAAATGTACCATTTTTCTATCAAAATGGTGCTAGTTTTGTGCAAATTTATGTTGGCATGGGTGCAAAAAGAGTAAGAGAGCTTTTTAGCAAAGCTAAGTCTTATGCTCCGTCTATTATCTTTATCGATGAGATAGATGCTGTTGGAAAGAGCAGGGGTGGTACTAGAAACGACGAGCGAGAAGCCACTCTAAATCAGCTACTAACCGAGATGGATGGCTTTGAGGACAACTCTGGCGTCATCGTAATAGCTGCTACAAATAGGATCGAAATGATCGACGAGGCACTACTTAGATCGGGTCGTTTTGATAGGAGAATTTTTCTTTCGATGCCTGATTTTAACGACAGAGTGGCTATTTTAAATACCTATTTAAAAGATAAAAAATGCGATGTTTCAGCCGAAGATATCGCTAGGATGAGCGTTGGCTTTTCAGGTGCGGCACTTAGCACACTTGTAAATGAAGCTGCGATAAATGCTCTAAGAAATAATGAGAGCGTACTAAAAATAAGAGACTTTGAGGCTGTTTTAAATAAGGTCTTGCTTGGTAAGAAAAAAGTACTAAGCTACAGCGAAAGTGAGAAAAAAATCCAAGCTGTCTATCAAGGTGCAAAGGCACTTAGTGCTTACTGGTTTGATGTGAAATTTGAAAAAATTTCACTCATTGAAGACCGCTTTATGGCAACCGAGCAAGAGATAGAGTCAAAGTCGCAGATGATATCTCGCATTAAAGTATTAATCTCTGGCATGTGTAAGCTTGAAATAGACGAAAATGATATTTTTTCAAACTCGAGCAGTGATCTAAATTTAGCCAAAGAGATCGCATCAAAGATGGTTTATGAGTACGGCATGGGTAGCTCTTTTGTGCCAAATCCAAACGACGTCGAAGAGATCTTAAAACAGGCAAAAGAAGAGATAATGTCCTTTTTAAAGGGTACAAACGAGCAGATCGCAAAGATCAGTTCATATCTGCTAGCGTACGAGAGTGTAGATAAAGAGGCGCTGGCAAAAATTTTAAATGAAAACTACTAAAGGAGAAAAAGTGAAAGCAAAAATAGGCATACTAACTCTATCTGATCGTGCAAGCGAAGGCACATACGAGGACAAATCAGGCCCAGCGATCAAAGAGGTGCTTGATAGCTGGATAGTGAGCGAGCGTGAGTACTTTTATGAGGTGATCCCAGATGAGTTTGAGCTTATAAAAGAGAGGCTTGTGCACATGATAGACGTGTTTGGTTGCGACCTTGTGCTAACTACTGGCGGTACAGGACCAGCGGTGAGAGACGTTACGCCAGAGGCTACTGAGGCTGTTTGTGAGAAGATGATGCCAGGCTTTGGTGAGCTAATGAGAGCTGCAAGCTTGCAATACGTCCCAACAGCGATCCTGTCACGCCAAACAGCAGGTATCAGAGGGCACGCGCTAATCATAAATTTACCAGGTCAGCCAAAGGCGATAAAAGAGTGCTTGGAGCCGGTATTTCCAGCGGTGCCATACTGCATAGACCTGATCGAAGGTGCGTTTATTGAGACTGATGAAAATGTGATGAAAGTTTTCCGCCCAAAACAAAAGAAAATTTCTTAATCTTTTAGGCCTAAATTTAAGCTAGCTGCCCTTGTGGGCGGCTAAATTTAGGTTTTGCTTACTATTTTAAATTTATATATTCAAATTTGGCCGCAATCAATAAAATTTAGTATAATACTGCAATAACCGACGATGAACTGGCTGGCGCACTAAGTAGTAACAGCTAAATTTATGCAAGTTTTTAACAAAAAAGTCACTACACAAGCGACAAATTTGGTAAATAATATATGTATCTGAAATTTGCTATTTTGCGCTTTAGTAATGCGAAATTTAACAAAAAAGCGGTGTTTTTTGTTAAATTTAAGTAGGTAAAAGTGCAAATTTTTAATTTTAGTAAAACATTAAATTTATACAAAAAACAGATGATGAAATAAGCTAGAGCCACAAAACAATCTTTTATAAATTTAATAAAAATAAATTTAAAAGAAAAAAGCGATAGTCAAATTTAACTTAAATTTGCCAAATTTTACATAAAATAGTATGTAAAATTTTATGCAAATAAAGCTAAATTTGCTCGTTTTTGCTTTTTACTATCTTTTTTATAAGCTCTATATCGCTATTAATTGCTAGGCTCATAAAACAAACGCCACTTGCTCCAGCTTTTATACTCTCTTTATAGTTTTCGCTATTTAGTCCGCCAAGTGCGTAAATTTCTTTATTAAAGCTTTTTAGCTCGCTTATAAAACTTACCCCTTTTGACTCTAAATTTGGCTTGCAAGAGGTGGCAAATATATGAGAAGCAACCAGCACATCAGCGATAGAGGCTGAAATTTTAGCCTGCTCTAGGTCGTGAGCTGGGGCATAAATTTTAGCTGTTTTTTTAAATTCATCTAAAAAAATGCTGTGATTTTTAAAAAAGTCAAGCTGTGCTGAAGTGAGCCAAAAGTCACTTTTTAGCTTGTAAGCTACGTCAAAAAATTGATTAATGATAAATTTTTTGCGGTAGTTTTCACAAATTTGAGCCACAACCCTAGCAAGATCATAAAAATGAGCCTCGTCTAGTCCCTTTGCACGAAGTAAAATTTCATCCACGCCAGCCTTGCAAAGTAGCTGTATCCTCTTTAAAAAGTCATCGCCATCATAGCTTTCAAAGTCGGCCACGCAGAGAATCTTAAACATAGACATACTCGCTCATTAGTGGCTCTAGGCCATTTGCTTTTAGCATAGTCTTGATCTCATCCACGCTTCTATCGTCACTTATCTCAAACTGCTCGTCACCCTTTTTCTCTTCACCGTGAGCGCCGATGCTCACTTTTACGCCAGCACTTATCTTATTTGTGGCGATCTTTACGGCGTTATCGCGAAATTTCGCTTTTTCCCTGGTTGAGATGGTGATGCTGGCTGTTGGCATAAAAATTCTATAAGCACAGATCACTTGTAAAAGCTCGCGCTCGCCAACATCACGTGGATTGATGCGGTCGTTGTTTATGATGGGGCGAAGTCTTGGGCATGAAAATGCGATCTCGGCGTGCGGATACTTTTTTTGAACTAAGCTCGCATGAAGTGCCGTAGCAAAGGCATCAAGCCTAAAGTCATCTATGCCAAGAAGTGCTGCAAAGCCGACCCCTCTCATGCCTCCAAGAAGCGCTCGCTCTTGCGCGTTTAATCGGTATGGGAAAATTCTTTTATTGCCGCCAAGGTGGATTTTTTCATATTTTGTGGGATTATAGGTCTCTTGAAAGACGGTCACGTAGTCCACACCACTTTTGTGAAGCAATGTGTAGCCATCAGAGTTTAGCGGATAAATTTCAACCCCAACGACTTTAAAAAACTTCTTTGCCAAAGCGCAAGCGTTTGCGATATAGGCTACACTTGAGCTAGTTTCGCTCTCGCCTGTTAGGATTAAAATTTCCTCTAAGCCACTCTTTGAAATTTCTCTTAGCTCTCTCGTGATCTCCTCGTTGCTTAGTTTTGCCCTTTTTATTTTGTTATTGGCGTTAAATCCGCAATAAACGCAGAGATTATCGCAGTAGTTTGCTATGTAAAGCGGCGTAAAAAGTGTGATATTTGAGCCAAAATTTGTCCTTGTTTTTGCTTGGGCTAGCTGGGCTATTTGCTCTAAAAATGGCGCTGCAGCAGGCGAGAGTAGTGCTTTTAAATTTTCAAGTGAGCAGTGCTTTGCATTAAGAGCTGCTTTGACGTCAGCTTCGCTGTAAATTGCAGGCTTGTAGCTCTCGCGCTCTTTTAAAATCTCATCCATAATGTCGTTGCCAACATCCTCCATGTGAGGTAGTAGCTGCATGTGATCGGTTTTAGTAAATTTCATCAGTCTAAAAATCCAGTGAGCGGTGATGAGGCATTTGCGCTTTTGCTCTTTGCACCAAGGCCTGCTAGGTAGGCGTTGCGACCAGCGATGATAGCCTCTTTGAAGGCTCTTGCCATGAGTGGGATATTTTTAGATGAGGCGATGGCTGTGTTTGCCATGATAGCAGCTGCTCCCATCTCCATCGCTTCGCACGCTTGTGAAGGCCTGCCTATGCCAGCATCAACTATGATCTGCGTATCAAGCTCGTTTATCAAAATTTCAATAATATCTTTAAAAACTAGCCCTTGGTTTGAGCCAATGGGCGCAGCTAGAGGCATTATGCAGCTAGCTCCTGCACTTAGCATCGCTCTTGCGGCGTTTAGATCTGGAAACATATAAGGCATTGGCACAAAGCCGTCGTTTGCCAAGGCTTCGCAAGCTTTTATGGTTTCAATATTGTCTGGAAAGAGAAATTTAGAATCGGTGATGATCTCAATCTTAACAAGCTCCCCGCACCCAAGCTCACGTGCGAGCTGGGCGATACGAACGGCCTCTTTGGCGTTTCTAGCGCCACTTGTGTTTGGCAAAAGTGTCACGCCTTTTGGGATAAAGTCAAGTATATTTCGCTCTTTGCTCTCGTTTATGCGCCTAAGAGCAAGGGTTAAAATTTGCGCTCCAGCCTCGTTTATAGCTGAGTCGATTAGCTCGTGTGAATACTTACCAGAGCCAAGGATAAAGCGGCTTTGAAACTCCTTGCCGCCAAGGATCAAACTATCGCTTTGCACTTACGCCTCCAAGCCCATAAGCAGTCTAATAGCTAAATTTGCCTCGTGGTTTGCGCAGATCGCAACGCGCGGTGCCATGAGCCCTTGACCGACTTTTGCTTCGTTTGTGAGGTCGCCGCAAAGATAGACATTTTTGGCAAATTTTATGGTTTTTATGAGATTTGAGCTAAAGTATCCTGCCATGCCAGAGGCGCCGATGATCTTTTTATCTTTTAGACTAGCACCAGCTTCGTTTAGTATCATCGCCTTGCCAGCGACGTTGTCAAAGGCTTCGCATAAAATTTCACACTCGCCAAAGACGCTAGCCACATTTTTTTCATCTAAAAATATATCGTGAGTTTCTACCTCGACAAAGGGATTGACGTCATTTATCAGCTCTTTAAGCGCCTGCGTCTTTTTTAAGCCGATGTGGCGGACGAAATACTGCTGGCGGTTTAAGTTGCTTGGCTCAACGACGTCAAAGTCGGCAAGCACTAGCTTTTTTACGCCAACTCTTGCAAGGCTTAGCGCGATATTTGAGCCAAGACCACCAAGTCCAGCCACGCCGATCACGGCTTTACTTAGGGCTAAATTTAGCTCAGGGCTGTTTCGTGAAGCGATCATCGCGCGTAAAATTTCACGCTCTGGCATCACGCCACGCCTTATAAATACAACATTTGAGCCATCTTTTAGCTCGCTATCTTCTTTTATAGCAAAGCCATCAACGATAAAAATGTCTGGCTCGGTCGCATTAAATTTCTCTAAAAATTTATAAATTTCACTCTCTTTATCGCCAAGCGCAAGCTCTTTTAGCTCGCTAAGACTTTTTGCTGGCACATTAAATTTTGCGCCATTTAGTACTATCTCTATCATTTTCTCCTCATCCGCCACCAACTAAAGTGACGATCTCATAAACTTTGCCCTCGCTCATAAAGCTCTCATGCCAAAGCTTTTTTGGCAAAATTTCTCCATCTCGCTCAAGGGCTATAAATTTAAGCTCATAGCCATTTTGAGCTAAAAAATCATAAACGCTTATATCGTTTTCAAGCTCGAAAATTTTGCTATTTAGTATAAATTTGATCATTAAATTTTGTAGCTTTTTACAAAATTTGCGATCCTCTCGATCGCTCTTTTTATGCTCTCGATGTCGGTTGCAAAAGAAATTCTAAAGTATCCCTCCATGCCAAAGCCCACGCCTGGCACGGTCGCTACGTTCGCCTCTTCAAGCATTTTTTTGCAAAATCTAAGTGAGTCGCTATCTACATCTTTGCATTTTACAAATAGATAAAACGCGCCATCAGGCTTAACTACGCTTAGCCCAGGGATAGCGTTTATCATCTCAACTGCCACGTCGCGTCTTCTCTCATACTCTTTTCTCATGTTTTCGATATCGTCGTCAGTTTCGCCAAGAAGCGACGGGATAGCACCTATTTGCACGATCGAGCTAATGTTGCTTGTGCTTTGGCTTTGAAGCTTTTTGATGCCAGCAATTAGCCAATCCATCGAGCTTGCGATATAGCCAAATCTCCAGCCAGGCATCGCGCCACACTTGCTTAGGCCGTTTATCGTGACCGTTCTTTTGAAAAGATCCTCGCTCACTGAAGCCACTGCGTGAAATTCTTTGCCGTAGATCACTTTTTCATAAATTTCATCACTTGTAACGATGATATCAGTACCCTTTAAAACCTCGCCAAATGCCGCGATCTCCTCTTTTGTATACACCGCACCTGTTGGATTTGTCGGGTGATTTAGCGAAAAGACTTTTGTTTTTGGTGTGATTGCTTTTTTTAGCTGATCGGCTGTGATTTTAAAATTTGTACTCTCGTCCGCCTCGATAAATACAGGCACTCCACCACAAAATTTAACGATCTCAGGGTAACTCACCCAGTATGGAGAGGGGATGATGACCTCGTCGCCTGGGTTGATAAGTGCTTGAAATACGTTAAAAAGTGAGTGTTTTGCGCCGATATTTGTGACAATTTGATTTGCTTTATAATCAAGTCCGTTATCTCTTTTTAGCTTTGCTCTAATGGCCTCTATAACCTCTGGCAGGCCCGGTACTGGCGTGTATTTACCACTTTTGCTGTCATTATCGAGTGCATTTTTTACAGTTTCTCTTATCTTTTTTGGAGTCATGAAGTCAGGCTCACCAGCTGAAAGCGAGATTACATCGATACCAGCAGCCTTCATCTCTTTGGCCTTTGTGCTGATCGCGATTGTGATCGACTCGCTTAATGTTTGCATTCTATTTGCTAGTTGCATTTTTCGTCCTTTTTAGTTAATCGTTTTTAAGTAGCTATTATCATTTAAAAATAGATAAAGTTCGCCCAAAATTTGCTTCTTTTGTGTTTCGTTTATCAGAGTTGATTTCTCTAAGCGCTCGTTTAGAGTGTCTTGGATCTCGTAAATATCGTAGTCCATGTCTTCCATGATATCAAGGATTGATTGACTTTCTAGTAAATTTACGATCTTGTATCCGTCATTTGAAAGCTCTATTGTAGCTTCCGTTGGGTGAGTAAAGAGGTTGTGCTTCATTCCGATCACCTCTTGATATGCGCCAACTAGGAAAAATCCTAAAAAATAATCCTCCTTCTCCACGTCCACGTCGTGTAAAAGTAGAGGGTTTTTCTCATCGTCATAGCTGATCTCGCCGTCGCTATCGCAGGTGATATCCCAGATAGAAGCTGGCAAAGTAGGTCGCTCATCGAGTCTGTCAAGCGGCATGATAGGGAAATTTTGCTTTAGTCCCCAAAAGTCTGGTAAGCTTTGAAAGATCGAGAAATTTAGTAAGTAGCGCTCTTGCACCTCTTTTTGGATTTTGGCTAGGTCGCCACTTGAGTTGCTTTTGTTGCCAAGCATTATGACGGCTTTTTTACTGATGAGCTTTAAAAGCACCTCGGCGTTTGATCTATCTTGCAGATCAACATACCCAAGGTCAAAAAGTGTTAGCACGCTCTCTGTGTGGTGAATAGCGTCGTGCAGGTACTCTAGGGCATTTGAAGGCTTTATCGACTTGTAAAGATCGACTAGCTCGGTTATCAAATTTGGATTATTTTTCTTTAAATTTAGCTTCTCTTCGGTGTACTCCTGAGAAAATAGCTCAAGCACAGGGGCAACCAAAAGCGCATGCGAAGCGGCTATGAAACGACCAGACTCGATAAATATATCAGGTTGGGGCTCGTTTTTTTGCTCGCTTATGGTTTTAAGCATGTAAACAACGTCGTTTGCATATTCGTTTAGGGTATAGTTTCTGCTGCTCTCTTCTTTAAACTGCGAGTACTCAATAGCTAGGCCGCCACCTAAATTTATCGCTTTTAAATTTGTTGCACCCATTTTTCTAAGCTCAGCGTAGATGTTGCCAGCCTCGATGAGTGCCTTTTTAAGAGGATGGATCTCACTTATTTGAGAGCCTATATGAAAGTGTATCATCGTGAAATTTTCAAGTAAATTTGCTTTTTTTAGCATCTTTACAGCTTCTATGAGTTCGGTTGATGTTAGGCCAAATTTCGAGTGGATGCCGCCACTTTTTGCCCAAAGGCCTGATCCTGTCGAGTGTAGCCTTATACGAAGTCCGATCTTTGGTTTTGGTTTAAACCTTTGTTTTGAAGTGGCGATGATCTCTTCAAGCTCGTTTAAGCCCTCGATCGTTAGCGTGATGTTGTGACCCATTTCAGCAGCGATAAAGCCTATGTTAATAAGCTCTTTATCTTTAAATCCGTTTACTGTTATCGGTGCTTTTTCGTTGTTGTACGCCATCGTTAGAAGCAGCTCAGCCTTGCTACCAGCCTCTAGGCCGTAGTTGTAGGGCTTGCCAAGGCGAACTAGGTTTTTTACAAAGCCTGGGTATTGATTGACCTTAAGCGGGAAAACAGCGTTAAAGCTGCCTTTGTAGGCAAATTCTTTCTTTGCCTTTGCAAAGCTCGCGTGGATCTGTTCTATCTGTTTTTGGATAAGATGTGGGAAGCGAAGCAGCAGCGGACCTCTATATCCGTCGTCCCTGATGTCACGCACGATATCGATGATCGCTGGCTTACTGGCTGCGTTTATACAGACTTTGCCATTTTCTATCACAAAATTTGAATTACCCCAAATGCTAAGTCCAAAGTCGTTCATCCCAGCTCCTTTTCAAGCTCATCTAAATTTACTGTTTTTTCGTTTTTTGTTTCTAAATTTTTATACCAAATTTTATTCTCTTTCATCTCGTTTTCGCCCACACAAAGGAAAATTTTCGCCTTTTTTGAGTCGGCATTTTGCAGATGTTTTTGAAGTTTTTTGGCTTCATATGAAATTTCAACCTGATATTTTTTGCGAAGCTTCGAACCAAGGGCATAGACAAAGTCTAAATTTGGCGCATCAAGCGAGCAAAGATAAACTCCAGCTCGCTCATCCTCAGCTTCTCCTAAAATTTCCATTATCCTCTCAACACCCATCGCAAAGCCAACGCCATAACTTGCCCTGCCGCCAAGATACTCAACGAGTCTATCGTATCTGCCACCACCTGCGACCGCGCTTTGAGAGCCGATCTCGTTGCTGATAAACTCAAACGCCGTCTTGCAGTAGTAATCTAGCCCACGAACGAGTTTGGTATCTATCTCAAATTTAACGCCATTTGCCGTTAAAATTTCTTGCAGTTTTGAAAAATCAGCCTGTGCCTCATCGCTTAGACTATCAGTGATGACTGGAGCGTTTTTATAAATTTCTTGGCAGCTTTCTACCTTGCAGTCAAGCACGCGGATAGGGTTTAAGAGCTTACGTCTTTTGCAGTCTTCGCAAATTTTATTGTCGTTTTCATCTAAAAATTTGACGAGCTTTTCTTTGTAAGACTTCATCGAGCTCTCGTCGCCAAGGGAGTTTATCTTTAGGGTTGTTTTTATATTTAGCCTGTAAAAAATTTCGCTCACCATCAAAATAATGCTCGCATCCTCGTAAACACTGCCTTCGCCAAAGCACTCGCAGCCAAACTGGTGAAACTCTCTTAAGCGACCTTTTTGTGGGCGTTCGTAGCGAAACATCGAGCCATGATAAAAGCAGCGTTTCGTCACATTTGCCCTGTCAAGTTTTGCCTCGATAAAGGCTCTAACCACGCCAGCTGTGCCTTCAGGACGCAAGCAAACGTCGTTGCCGCCTTTGTCTTCAAACTGATACATCTCTTTGCCCACGATGTCACTGCTCTCGCCGACACTTCTTTTAAAAAGCGCCGTCTCTTCGAGGTGCGGGGTCAAAATTTGCTCATATCCGTAGTTTTTTGCGACTTCCTCGCAGGTTTTGATTATCCGTGCGTAAAGTTTTGCACGAGCTGGAAGCATATCTTTCATGCCACGAAGTGCCGTTATCATCGCATTATCCTTTTTTTATTTTTTGTGATTTTACTTAAAATTTATAAAATTTTCTATCTCTTTTGAAATTAGCTCTATGCTTTTAGATGCGTCTATAAAAAGCGTTTCAAAGCCATTTTTAATAAGAATTTGTTTCATCAGGCTTTGCACTTTTAAAAGATACTCTAGTCCGCGAGCCTCGATCTTATCGCTTGTACCTCTATTCTTTAGGCGCGAGCTTATTAGCTCAGCACTTGCTTCAAAAAAGATGATCTTGTCTGCAAATTTATCATTTAGTGCAAATTTATTAAGCTCTAAAAGAACGTTTTCATCTAAGTTTTCATCATTTGCCAAAGCGTAGGCGATGCCAGAGATAAAGCCTCTGTCGCTTAAAATGAGCCTATTTAAATTTGGAGCGACTAGCTTTTCAAAATGCTCAGCCCTGTCAGCTAAAAAAAGTAAAATTTCAGCCCTTTTGCCTATTTTTATGCTTGAGCTTAGTAAAATTTCTCGTAAATTTTCACCAAGCTGCGTGCCGCCTGGCTCTTTTGTGACGATGGCATCACTAAATTTAGAAGCTAAAATTTCTATCTGCGTGCTCTTGCCAACGCCGTCAATGCCTTCAAACAAAACATACATTTTAGGCCTTTAAATTTTTTAGAATTTTTGCTGGCACTAGGTTGCTCACATCGCCGTCGTGTCGCAAGACTGAGCGGACGATCGAGCTTGAGATAAAGGCGTTATTTAAGCTTGGCATAAGATAAACCGTCTCAAATTCGTCCCAGAGTGCAGCGTTTGCGTAGCCGATTTGTAGCTCATACTCAAAGTCACTAACCGCACGAAGCCCCCTGATGACGGTGTTTATGCCGTGCGATTTAGCAAAATCAACAAGCAAGTTATCAAAGCCAAGAACGTTTACATTTTTTAGCTCGCAAACTGCCTCTTTTGCCATCTCTATGCGCTTTTCATGTGCGAACATTGGCTGTTTGCTGTCACTTTTTGCAACTGCGACGATTACCTTGTCAAAAATTTTTGTAGCTCTTATGATGACGTCTAAATGGCCGTTTGTTATGGGGTCAAATGTTCCTGGATAGATGCAAGATTTTTTCAAATTTGCCACCTTTTGTAAAGATTATTTTCGATTTTTAAGGCATCAAGCCACTTGCCGATGATAAAATTTTCCATATCATCAAGGCTTTTTATGTCTGCGTAGTAGCCCAAAACTGGCGGTGCGATGATAGCTCCAAGAGATGAGAGAAGCTGCATCTGAGAAAGTGTGATAGTGGAAAACGGCATCTCTCTAACGCCCAAAACCAGCCTTTGTCTCTCTTTTAGTGCGACACTTGCGGCTCTTGTGATGAGAGTGTCGCTTATGCCGTTTGCAATTTTTGCTAGCGTGTTGGTAGAGCAGGGCGCTATAATCATCGCTGATGTGTCAAATGAGCCTGAAGCAGGACCAGCGCTAAGGTCTTGATCATCATAAATTTTTACGCCAAGATCATCTAAATTTGGCTTTAAATTCTCCTCAGCTTCCAAAACCTTCATGGCATTTTTACTAACTATGACATGCGCCTCGCAACTATCTTTGGCAGCCTTGACAAGCTTTAAAAAGAGTCCAGCCCCGCTTGCTCCAGTGGCTGCAAATACTATCTTTTTCATCTTATCACTGCCTCATCTTTGCCTGAAACTGTAGCCTGTAAAATTTTATTATCTTTTGTTCTTATTTTTATCATATCGCCTAAATTTCCATCCTCAAGCGCCTTTACCTCGGCGATTATCTTGACACCACCCTCGCTCAAAACTGCATTTAGCATTTGACCTTTTTTTACTAAATTTATGGCATTAAACTGACGCTTGGTTAAAATTTCACCGCTTTTTATCTGCACTTTTGTTATAAGAGCTAAGCTATTTGAGCTAGAAAGTGTATCTTTTGGCCATTTGCCAAACTCGATCATCGTTGGCTGATAGTCAAGCAGGCTTAAAATGTGGTTTGTATTCATTGAATTTATTGCTATGAAGGCTGGCATCTTAGCGTTAAAGCTAAATTTAAAATAGATACTTTTTAGACTCAGATCAATATCCTCAAATGAAGCTCTAAATGTACCTTTTTGACTATTTTGATCACCTAAAAAGATGTTTTTTAGGATAAGTTCTTTGAAATTTGCTGGAAGTTTATTTTGTGGGCTAATGCTAAGATCACTTATGCTGATACCGGGATATTCATCACTAATTGATCTTAAAAATCGCATTTGAATCTCATCCATAATAGAGCAGTTTTTCACAAAAACAACGCTTCCACCGCTTTTGTCATTATATGTTTTAAAATTTGCTGTTAGAATTTCATAGAGTTTTTTGCTATCTATCTTGCTGCTCTTTTGCTCTCTAGGTTTAAAATTTCATTGTCTTCGCCTTCAAAGCCAAAAGTGCTAAGTAAAATTTGATCATTTAGAACGCAATACATTGGATAAATGCTGACTTCATTTGCAAAAAGTTTTGTGGAAAATAAAAAAATTAGTATAAAAAAGATGGAGCGGGAAACGAGATTCGAACTCGCGACCCCAACCTTGGCAAGGTTGTGCTCTACCCCTGAGCTATTCCCGCAGTCAAAATGAAGTCCGCATTCTATCAGATTGTTTTTCATTTGTCAAGATTTTATGGGAGTTTTATAAGAGAAATTTCACTATTTTGCAAAATTTCGCTTTGATCTGGGCTAGTTAAAAACATAAAAGTGCTTTTTAAAATATGATCTATCATGCCAGAGCCGTATTTTCCACCATTTGTTGCTATAAATTTATCATTTTCAATATTTCCAAAAATGGCATTGATCCTGCCTGATTTTACCTTTAAATTTTGTGCATTTGTAGCATTTTGCATCACAAAGCAATCCTCTTTTAAAAGAGGCAAAACAAGCATCATCATGCAAACATAAGCTGCCATTGGATTTCCAGGAAGGACAAAAATAAGTTTGCCATCTTTTTCATAAGCCTTGCAAGGTTTGCCAGGTCTTATATCAATATGTGAAAAAATTTCATTGTATCCAAGCTCACTTAGAGCTATTTTCATATAGTCAGCCTCACCAGCGCTTGCTCCGCCAGAACAGATAACTATGTCGTAGTTTGTGGTATTTAGAAATGCCTGTTTGACAGCACTTAGCTCATCTTTTATGATGCCAAGATATGAGCTATCTTGCCCAATGTACCTTAAAAGTGCAGCGATGCCAAAGGCATTTGCATTGTAAATTTCATCCTCGCTTGCTCTTTGCCAAGGCTCGATAATCTCGTTTCCACTTGAATAAATTCCAATGCTAGGCTGTTTTTTTACATTTATAAAACTTATGCCCTGTGCTGCTAACATTATTATGCCTCTAGTGTTTAAAACATCGCCACTTTTTAGCAAAATTTCACCAATCTTTACCTCTTCGCCTTTAAAGCGATGCCCATCACCTTTTTTAAGATTATTTGGTGCTTTTATAAAATTTCCATCAACAACACAATCTTCAATCTTTATGATAGTATCTGCACCATTTGGCATCTTCGCACCAGTCATTATCTTAACGCACTCATTTTTGCCAATGCTTAGCTGCTCTTTATCGCCTGCAAAGGCACTTGCAACTATTTTATATGGCTTATCTTTATCTTCAAATTTCACAGCAAAGCCATCAAGCGCAGAGTTATCAAAACATGGCAGATCTTTTACTGCCACTACATCATTTGCCAATGTTTTACCAAGAGCCATGCTGATAGGTAAAATTTCACTATCTGTTTTTAATTTGAATTTAGATTTAAGCGCATCTAATGCGTCATTTAGCAGCATTTTTACTCCTCAAGCCTAATAATATTTGCACCAAGGCCTTGAAATTTCTCTTCTAAATTTTCATATCCTCTATCAAGGTGATAAATTCTATGTACCAAGCTTTCGCCATTTGCTATAAGAGCAGCTAGTATCAGCGCTGAGCTAGCTCTAAGATCTGTCGCCATCACATCGGCTGCATTTAGCTTAGCTGGCGCATAAACGCTTGCAATATGTCCATTTAATTTAATATCCGCTCCCATTCTAGCCAGCTCGCTAACATGCATAAAGCGGTTTTCAAAAAGTCTCTCATCTATCGTACTAACGCCATTTGCTGCAAGGCAAAGCGCCATAAATTGAGCTTGCATATCTGTTGGAAAGCCCGGATACTCGGTGGTTCTTATCTCCACTGGTTTTATCTCTTTTGCTGGCAATATCGTGATCTTATCGCCGTCTACTTCGATACCAAAGCCCATCTCTTCAAATTTATTTAAAATGGCTGTCATATGGCTGCATTTGCCTTTGTGACTGAAATTTTGCTATTTGTTATAGCTCCAGCACAAAGATATGTGCCAGCTTCGATCCTATCAGGAATTACTTCAATATCGCAAATTTCAAGTAATTTTTGGCCACTTCCAGTTATCTTTAGTTCACTTGTGCCGATGCCTTCTATTTTAACGCCACTCTTAGCCAAAATTTCACAAATTTGTACCACTTCAGGCTCAAGCGCTACGTTAAAAAGCTCTGTCGTACCGTGCGCTAGAGCTGCAGCCATGATGATATTTTCACTGCCAGTTACGGTGATCTTATCAAAAACGATCTTTGCACCTTTTAGTCCATTTGGTGCTGTTGCGACGACATAGCCTTGCTTTATTTCGATATTTGCTCCCATTTTTTCAAGCGCATTTAGATGCAGATCAATAGGTCTTTGTCCGATCGCACATCCTCCAGGTAGGCTCACTTCGCAGTGGCCAAAGCGTGCAAGAAGCGGTCCAAGCGTTAAGATCGATGCTCTCATCTTTCTAACGATGTCATAATTTGCAGTAGTTGAGCTTACACTGCTTGTGTCTATGCTTAGTGAGTTTTTATCTTTAAATTCGCACTTTGCTCCTAGGTTAGTTAGCAGTTGGCAAAGCGTTTTTATATCAGCGACATTTGGGATATTTGTTAAATTTACACTTTTTTTTGCAAGTAAGGTTAGGGCGATGATCGGTAGAGCAGCATTTTTGGCACCGCTTATTTTTACTTCGCCACTTAATTTGGCATTTCCTTTTATCTTTAAATAGTGCATCATTGTTTTTTTGCCTTAAGAAAATATGTTTTTTGCCGATATTATATTGCTTTTTAACTTAGAATAAAGAAAGCAAAGCACTATTTCCGGTTCATTTACGTTTAAAAGTTAAAATTGCAAATACTAAAATTTTGGATATAAATATGTCAAATTCAATAAATAAAAAAATCTTTTTTATATTTAGCATTATATTTTTTACAGGCTGTTCTTTTACCTCTAATCAACCGACAACTCCGCAAAATGAAACAAATCAGACCGTAACTTCAAGTGTTGATTTTAGTGAGCAAATGATTGGTGAAATCATAGATGAAGATAATGATAGAGAAGATAAAAAATTTGGTTCTTTTTTTAAAAAATACCTAAATACAAGAGCGGGGGGCGATTGTTCTGGCTTTGTTTCTATCGTAAATGCAAAGTATCAAAATATGTATTTTGATGAAAAGACAATAAATCGCTACTATGATAATGGTGGTAGAAAGTCAAAAGCGATCTATAATTTTTATGAAAGTAAGAATTTAATTACTCATAAAAATCCAAAAATAGGTGATCTTGTATTTTTCTCAAATACTCTTGGCAAGGGTGTTCAGAAAAATAAAGATAAGAAAAATATCACTCATGTTGGCATAGTTACGGCTGTCCTTGGCGATGAGACAGTAAAATTTATACATAATTCTGGCGGAAAGATAATTCATAGCTATATGAATCTAAAACAAAAAAATGTGCATCTAAAAGGAAATCAAGAGATAAATAGCTACCTTGTAAGATGTTCAAATTCAAGTTGCTTGGCAGCAAATAGATTTGCTGGATATGGCAAAGCAAAATAAATCAGAAATTTTTACTAAAAACCTTTTAAAACAAATACTAGGCTCAAATTTTAAGCATTATTTATATAAATTTACACTTGTAAATGCAGATTTAAATAAAGAGAAAATATGAATTTTTTTGATGAAATTTGGGAAATTTTAAATGAAGGCGAGATTGGGCTTAAATTTTTAAAATTTGAGCTATTTTATGAGAAATTTAAACGAGATTTTAATATAAATTTTTGTGAAAGCTCTAAACCAAATGAGCTAATAACGCCAAGCTATGCAAAATTTTGTGAAGTAGTTAGCATGAAAGAGCTAAACAAAAGAATAAAGCCAAAGGATAAAAATTTAAATTTTATCCATTCGGTAGCTCATATTGAATTTAGCGCTATTGACATCGCGCTTGATGCTTGTTATAGATTTAGAAATTTGCCAAGAGAATTTTATGAAGACTGGCTAGAAGTGGCTGAAGATGAGATCAGACACTTTTGTATGATAGAAAATTTGCTCTTAAAACAAGGCGGTAGATACGGCGAGCTAAGTGTACATGATGGGCTTTTTATCGCACTTCAAAAGACTTCAGATAGTCTAACTAGCCGTATGGCGCTACTGCCAAGATATATGGAGGCAAACGGCCTTGATGCAAACGCTCACATCATCAAAAGACTAGAAGCCGAGGGTGGGCAAGAAGAGCTAATAGAGTGCCTAAAAGTTATCTTAAAAGAGGAAGTTTCTCATGTTTATAAAGGCGATAAGTGGTTTAAGTTTGCTTGCAAAAAAGAGGGTATTGACGAAAATAGCTACTTTGGCATTATCTTAAGTTTATATCCAAATTCATTTAAAAATGTTAGAGAGATCAATGAGCAAGATCGCTTAAAAGCTGGATTTAGCAAAGAAGAGCTTTGCTTGATAAAGAATTTCTCAAAGGAGAGATAGTGAGTAAAATTTATTTCATAAGACATTCAAAAGCGGTTGATGAGAATAAGGACGGAGCTAAAGATGCCTTAAGAGAGCTTAGTCAAAAAGGCAAAGAGGACGCTAAATTTATGGCAAATAGGCTAAAAATGTATGATGTGATGCCAGGAGCCATCTTTTCTAGCAGTGCTAAAAGGTGCGAGCAAACAGCAAAGATTATCGCCAAAACTTTAAAATTTAAAGAAGAGACCAGTCTTATAGATGAGCTTTATGATATAAGTTTTGAAGATCTTTTAAAATTTGTCAAAAATATAGATGAGAGTTTGGATGAGATTTTTATCATCACGCACAACCCAAGCATAACTGAAATTTGCGAGTATTTAAGCGATTCATCAATAGACAATATCCCAACTTCTGGAATATTTTGCGTTGAGTTTGGATGTAAATTTAGTGAGTTAAAAGAGGGTGGTGCAAAAGCATTATTTTTTGACCACCCCAAAAACATCAAAGATAATTTAATACTTTAGTTTTTATCTTTAAAAATTTCGTTATATGAAGTAAAAATTTGCTCGCTTAGATCTTCTATTTTCTTAGACTTATCAACAAAATAATTTAAATTTTGTTCGTTGTAGCCAGAGGCTGACTTCTCGAGCAAGAGTTTGATTTCATTATTTAGCGACGCTGTAAGCTCCTTTGACTTATCAAAATTTTTATTTTGCTTGTGTTCGCTTACACTCTCGTTCTCATACCAATCTAGCAGGCTTTGCGCTAAATCACGTATTTCCTCACTGTATCCTTGCTCGTTTATAAGATCAGAGTACACTTTGGTTTTATAAGCGATTTGCGAAATTTTTGCAATTATGGCAAAGGTTTTATTTGCGACATATTTTGATGTTTGAGCGGTATTTTGTGCGTTTGCATTAAACTCGCTCAATACCTTTTTGAAATTTTCTACATTTTGTGTCGTTAGTTTAGAAATTTCATCGATTTTTTTAGAATTTTCATCGATGTCATTTACCTCTTGCTGAAGTGTTTTTATATTGACTTCTATGTCGCTTGCAGCTTTTTGTGTGTTTTCCGCTAGTTTTCTTACCTCATCAGCAACTACCGCAAAACCACGTCCGTGCTCTCCTGCACGAGCAGCTTCAATGGCGGCATTAAGAGCAAGCAGATTTGTCTGATCGGCAATATCTTTTATTAAATTTAAAATAGAGCTTATTTCAGAAGCCCTAGTGCTTAGCATGCCAGTAGCATTTGAGCAGCTTTGTACTAGACCATCAAGCTCTCCCATGTTTTGACTAAGCTCGACGATATTTGACATATTTTCTTTTGCTATTTGTGCAGTTTGTTTAGCATCTGTTGCTGTTTGGCTTAAATTTTTGATACTTTCATTTAGATCATCTCTTGCATAATTTATACCATTTATACCGTTTCCAAGTTTGTCAAGCTCGCTTGATAGAAGACCTCTAACCTTGCTTTTTTGGCCGTCTTTTATACCTGTGACGCCCTTGCTCATAGATATGGCATTTCGTTTAAATAAACCCCTAAACCCTTCTACAAATATATTTCTATATGTTTTCGAGTTTTGTGCAGCTTGGACTGAGGTTGAAATTTCACGTTGAAGCGCCTCAACTTGATCTAATAGATCATTTATGCCAAGGGCGACTTCATACATCTCGTCCTTTTCTCCAACATTTACAATGCGAGGCTCTAGTATGCCATTACTTGCCGATTTGACAACACTTAAAATCTCATTTATTGCATTTGATTTTTTCTTAAACATATCTAGAACCTTTGCAAGTTATTTATAAATTCATCATAGCTTGTTGATTTTTCTTCCAAAAATTTTAATAAATATTTTTAGATGCTTCAATACCGCCATCACGCTCTAGTTCAAGTAGTTTTGCATAAAGTGGTTTTATGACCTCTATCGCTTTTGGATTTGGTTTACGCCTAACAGAATAATATCCAACTACATTATCTTGCTGATCTAAAGAGGCGGTGATATTGCCAAATACCCAGTAGTATCCGCCATTAAGAGTTTTATTTTTTATAAAAGCAAACATTTCTTCTTTGTTTTGTATACGTTCCCAAAGTAGTTTAAAAATAACTCTTGGCATATCAGTGTGTCTTATTATATTGTGCGGTTTTCCCAAGAGATCACCTTGTTTTACTCCTACGATATTTAAAAAAGGCTCGTTGCAATAAGTGATCCTTCCTTTTGTATCCGTTTTTGAAACTAAAAATGCGTTCTCATCAACGCCATATTCTCTTTCTATAGGCATTTTACTCCTTTAAATGTTGATTTAATTTTTAACAGCTTTTGCCATATCCCACATTGGCATAAATATACCAAGAGCGAGCAAAAGCACCATAGCTGCGATAAATATTAGTAGTATCGGCTCAATATAGTTTGAAATATTATCAATAATATCATTAAATTTCACTCTATAATAATCAGTAACTTTTTGTGTCATGTCATCTAAGCTACCACTTTGTTCGCCAGCACCTATCATTTGTATAAGCATACCCTCATAAAGTCCAGTTTGCCTAAAGGCCTCGGTTAAGCTTATGCCGCGACCAACCAGTACTTTTACAGCAGTTAGCTTATTTCTTATGTCTTGATTTGAAACAGTTACAACGGCAGTATCTAGCGCGTCAGCGATAGGAAGTCCTGCACGAACAAGCTCTGTAAAGATTAGATTAAATCTACTCATATTTGCAAAAAATATTATCTTACCTACAAGATAGACTTTTAGTAGATATTTATCGACCTTATCCCTAAAATTTTCATCATTTGAATATTGCCTTTTTAGCAAAAAAGCAAATGCGACAAGAACAACTATTATATATATGCCGTAATTGCTCATTATGTATTCAATGTTTAGTAAAATTTTAGTAGGAAGGGGGAGGTCAGCATTAAGCTGGCTAAAAATTTCTCTAAATTGTGGAACAACTGATGTCATAAGCACAATAAAAGCCAAAATTATAGAGCATATTACGGTTATTGGATACCTTATAGCTTTTTTAAATTTTTGCTGGTTATCCCAGACTTCTTGCAAGATAGAAGCTAGCTTTGATAATGCGTCAGCCATATTACCAGTGCTCTCTCCAAGCCTTACCATAGCGACAGTGACATCGCCTAGCTCTTCTTGAAAATTTTCTATACTTTGAGTTAAGCTAGCACCTTGATTTAGGTCTTCATCTAGCGTTTGAAATATTGTTTTTAGCCTTTTATCCTCAGTAGCATTTGCTGTCTCTTTTATGCCATCATGTATTGATATACCAGCATTAGCCATAACGCTAAGTTGCCTTATGGTAGCGACTAGAGCTGGAATTTTTACTTTTGAAGAAGAGAATATTTTGTTAAATTTTTCTTGCAAGTCCAAAAAATCATTGTTAATGCTTGAAACCTGAGTTTCTTTTATCTTTACTATCATGCCTTGAATATTTGCACGATTTTTTACATCATTTTTGCTATTAGCCTTTAGGCTCATCTTTTGGCGTTTGCCATCTTTTATATATTCTATTTCGTAAAATTTCATATCTTGGCAACTCTATATACTTCTTCGATTGTTGTTACACCATTTGCTGCGCGTATAACGCCATCGTGGAACATATCTATAAAGCCTTCGTCATAGGCAGCCTTTTTAAGCTCTTCTTTTGAAGCGTTATTTGCTACGATACTTGCTATATGATCGCTGATAGATAATATTTCACTTATCATTTCACGCCCTAGATATCCGGTTTGTGAGCAGTGTTGGCAACCCACGCTTTTATAAAATTGATAATCTTCAGGAAGAAATTTCTTAATCTCATCAAGAGCTTTTTGAGATAACGTGACCTTTTGTTTGCAATACGGGCAAAGCTTTCTTACAAGCCTTTGAGCCTCGATGCAAACTAATGCACCACTTACTAGATATGGTTCAATACCCATATCGACCATACGAGGTAAAGCGCTAATAGCATCATTTGTATGAAGTGTGGAAAAGACTAAGTGACCAGTTAGTGCCGCTTGAATTGCGATCCTAAGCGTCTCTTGATCTCTGATCTCACCTATCATGATAATATCTGGATCTTGCCTTAAAATAGAGCGAAGAGCTGAGATAAAAGTAAGTCCAGCCTTCTCATTTACATGTACTTGCTGGATCATATTTAGCTGATACTCGACCGGATCTTCAACAGTGATGATCTTGGTTTTTACACTTTTTATATCGTTTAATGCACCATAAAGCGTAGTCGTTTTTCCTGATCCTGTCGGACCAGTAACTAGGATAATGCCATAAGGCGCTTTCATGCTCTTTTTAAACTTAGCAAAGTTATCTGGATGCATACCAAGGTCTTCAATGTTTATGATAACTTTTGATTTGTCCAAAATTCTTAAAACTATGCTTTCGCCATTTAAGATAGGTAGCGTAGAGATACGAAAATCGTACTCTTTGTCTAAAATTTGAGCTGAAAACCTACCATCTTGTGGGCGGCGGCGCTCCGCGATATCCATATTTGAAAGTAGCTTCATTCGGCTTACCATCGGAGGATAAATATCTTTATCAAATATAAATGTCTCACTTAGCATACCATCTATCCTGCTTCTTACGATGCAATTTGTCTCGGTTGGCTCGATGTGAATATCACTCGCTCTACTTTGAATAGATGTTTTTAAAATTATCTCAATTAGCTTTAAAATTCCAGAGCTTTCTGTGCTTTGCCCTTGGCTGCTAGAGCTTGAAAGCTCTTTTCTGATCTCTGTAATAACGTCTTTTATACTTTCATTAAGAGCTATTTTGTTTATATATTTTTCTATCTGGGCTGGATCGGCGCAAGCTACTTTTAATAGCTTTCTGTTAAATAAATTTTGAACTTTATCTTGAATGATCACATCAAAAGGATTTTTAAAAGCTACATAAACGCTTATCTCATCTTCTTTTACAGGGATAGCGTTATATGATTTTAGCTGCGAGGTGCTTAATTTTTCACTGATACGGTAGTCGATATCTATATCATCAAGATCAAAAAAAGTGATTTTAAATTTATCACATACATATTGAATAAAGCGCTTTTGATCTATCTGAAGGCTAGTTGAAATTTCATTAATGTCAGTGTGTCCTCTTCTATAAATATCAGATAGAATTTCAAAAAAAATCTCTTCTTCTAGCATATTTTCTTCAAGCAAAATAGCCAAAAGACTTTTTTTATTTATCTTTTTTATCTCTATAATCTTTAAAATTTGCTCATCATTTAGTTTATTAAGTTGCTCTAATGTTTTTAGCGTTAAATTTTCTAAATTATTCATCTCTTCTCTTTATCTATACTCAATCTGCGAAGTAAGATCGTCATTTTTAAAAATTTTTAAAATCATTTTTGCAAAATTTGAGCCAACGATTGCACTAAGTTCATATCTTGTGTCTGAATTTGGCTCTTCAAAAATAAATACGCCAAGCTCCTCAATGTATTCTTTTTTGACAAATTTATCAAATATAAATGAAAGAATGTAATCGCTCTTTGGAAGCCTAATATAGCTTATATCAGCCCCATCCAAGATAGCATGAAGCAGTAACTTTTTTTTAAGCAATATATCAGCAAAATATGCTGCATTCTCTCTTGAACTTTGTGTTTTTGATAGTTTACTTGCTGGAAGAGCGAGCCTATCTATATCATTTGTTTTTAAGCAAGATATGCCAAAGATATTAAGAAATTCTTCGTTTTGTGAATCTTTTAAAAGATCTTGTATTTTTTGATTACAAATTTTAGGATATTCAGCTTTTTCAAAATAACTTTTGATGTCAGCCGTCCCAATAGCAAAGGCATTTAATGATAAAAATATAATAAGTAAAAATTTCACAACGTATCACTTTTTATCTTATTTATTAGCTCATTTATTTCTGGCTTATTTTTATTTTTATTATATTCTTCTAATGCGCGCAATGCGTCATCTTTTTGTTTTAGCATATATTTTGCCTTAGCAAACATAACCCAAGACTCCTCAATGCTACTATCTAAATTATTTGCCGATAGTGCCCATTTTATAGTATCGCTATATCTTTTATCTTGATAGCATTTTCTTGCTATTTTAAGGGCGATTTCTGGATTTTTATTTTTATTAAAATTTTCTTTTAGTATAGAAATTTCATTGTTTTCACTTGAAATTTGAATATCAATTTTTGGCTTTGCCTTTGGTTCTAATTCTATTATCTCTTCATTTGGTAGAGGTTGTCCATTTTGTATATTTTCATTTTCAGTTGGTAAATTTAGTTTTAGCCAACCGCCACCACTTCTTTGTTTTTTATCTAATGTCTGCTCTTTATTGTCTTCATTTAGCTTTATGGATTGTTCTAGCTTTTTAGCTATTTTCTCAGCAAGCTCATCTTGTTTTTTATCTGATTCAAATCTCTCTTTTGCCTGCTCGCTTTTTTGTTTGCCATCTTCTAAAATATTTTTACTGACATTAGTTTCAACAAAGGTTATGTTTTTTTCTTTTATATCTGTTTGTATTGTCAAATTTTTCTCAACTAAAGCCGGAGTACTAGTTGTCTCTTTTTTGTTTTTGGCGTTTGAGAAAAATAAAAAAATACCAAAGATAAAAGCAATTAGCAAGGTTGTAATTATTAAAAGGCCTAGCTTTTTATGTGACAACAATTTTAAAAAGCTATTTTTATTCTTTTTTTCGTACTCTTCATAGAGCTTTTCTAGCCTTTGAATTTCTTGTAATTCAAGCATGAATTATTCCTGTATCAAGTGCAGACATTGTCAAAATTTTAATATTTGCGTCCTCGCTACTTAATTTTGATGGCTGATTTTGTTCATAATATTCACAAATTTCATAAAATTTATACATAATTTTATTTAGTGTGCGTAGATTTCCGCAACAAAGTTCATAGGCTTTGTCATAGTCTTTTTTCTGAAAATTTAGGTATTTATCGTAGCCTTTTTGTCCTATTTTTCTTTGTAAATAAACTATGATTTCATTCGTGTTTGCACTTCCAAGCTCTATACTCTCCCAAATTCTGGTTTGAAAATAGTCCTTTGCTAACACATCTTCATTTTCAGTTTTATGAATCGTAAATAGAAATTTAAATAATCTTGTATCGGCCATTAGCCTTATTTTTTCGATCAATTCAGTAGGATAAAGTTGTGCTTCATCCAGAATGACAACTATTTGGTTTTGTAAAATTTCATCTTTATTTTTAAATTCTTTTGAGTAGTGTGCAACAAAACTTTCAAAATTATTTATATTATCAAGCTTATTTCCGTATATATCTTCACAAAGAGCTTCTATAAATGTAGCCTCGCTAAAAAAAGGATGTGGGAAGAAAATTAATTTTTTATCCTTTTGAAGATCAGAGGCTATCTTGTTTAGCAAAAAAGTCTTTCCACTGCCAGGCTTGCCATAAAAAAGTATAAGCTTTAATGGCTTTTTTAGAGCCGAGACGATCTTATTGTAACAAGTGATTGAGTTATCCAGATTAACAAAATCAGCTACTTCGTCTTCGTTGATAAAGATATCTTTTATATCCGTATAAATATTCTTGTTATTCATAGATCGTTTTAGAAAAACCTAAGTCTTTTAATGATTGATTAAGTGGCTTTTTTTTGTCAAAATCAACTACATGAGGAGTGATGACAAAGATAAGCTCTGTTGTTTTTATATTGTCTCTTGTGCTTTTAAAGACACCACCTATAAGCGGGATATCAGAAAGAAGAGGTACAGAAGTATTATTTTTACCCTTTGTCTGGCCTATTAATCCACCAAGAATAATAGTATCACCGCTATCAACTTGAACAACAGTTGAAAGCTTCTTTTGCACCGTATCTGGAGCAATCTCTCTTAACGCATTTTGTCTTGTGTCGTCTTCAGCGTATTTAAAGTTACTAAGCGATGGATTGATTCGAAGCATGATTTTATTATTATCAGAGACTTCTGGTAGTAAATTTAATAATATGCCTATAAAAACAGAGTATTGTTTATAAGTAGTTGTCAGCCTATCACTATTGCTGTTTCCATTGTCAGTTTTTTGTTGAACACGGTAGTTTATGTTATCACCAACTGAGATTAGCGCTTGCTGATTATTAAGTGTTGTTACTTTTGGGCTTGATATAACCTTTGTCTTTCCATTTGTTTCAAGAAAATTTATCATCCCATCAAGGCTAAAATTTAAATTAGCTGCGATATTTAATGTACGTCCAAATCCATCGCTTAGGCTATTGCCTTTATTTGTCCAAGTTGCACTTGAGCTCGGATTGTTTCTTGAATTGCCAATGTATGTATTAAATCCAAGCTCAAATTTACTCCAGTCAACGCCTTGTTTGTATTCATTATTTAACTCAACTGAAATAATAGAAACATCAATAATTACTTGTTTTTTTAGTCTTTTTTGCATTTCATCTATATATTTTTCGACACGCTTAAGTTGAGAAGGAGTAGCCGTAACAGTGATAAGTCCCGCATTTTGATTTATGATAGGATCAGGCGCTGTGATATGTTCGCTACTATTATTTAAAATAGCTTTAAGCTCAGCATCTAGTTTTTCCCAAAAGTCAAACCTTTCAGTAGTTTTTATAAGGTTGCTTGAGCCTTGGGAACTATCATCTTGGGAATTATCGCTACTACTTGAACCACTAGAAATTTCAGATGGAGTAGCATCCACTGAAGCTTGGGTGACAGCAGTTCCTTCTCTAATAGAAGTTATATAATCTAGTTTAAAAATTTGAGTTTTTAAAGATGAAATTTTTAATACATTATTTGAAAACTCGTAGCTTAAATTTTTCTCACTTAAAAGCAGGTCAAAAACTTCGCTAAGACTCATATTTCTGATATTAACACCAAAAACTTTATCTTTTAGCTCTGTTTTGCTATAAGTATCCTTTGCAACAATACTAAAGTTACACATCTCTGAAAGCTGATTTAACACATCTACTAGTGCAACATCATCTGAAATTTTCATATTAAAATTCTTGCTTAAACAACTACTCTCATTAGCACTAGCATAATTCATATTCAAGCAAATGAGTGCACCTATTATTAATATTTTACTTAATCTTAATCTCAACATTTTTACTTCCATTTTTTAAAATTAGCTCTTGTTTTTCATCGCCTTTTACTAAAAAAACACTGTTTCTAGTAATGTTGGCTATTTTGTAACCATCAACAATATCACCGACAGCATACCATTTGGAATCAATATTTGCTTTGTTTAATAAAATTGCTTTTAAACTAAGCCCTTTTGAAGCTTGAGTGATAATTGATAAATTTTGATCTGTTACCGTCTTGATAGGTTCTTGTTTAAAAGGATTTTTTATACTCGAAAGCTCAATATCACTAAGACCGCTTCTTTTTTCCTTTATTTTTTCAAAAATTTTATCATAAGAGTCCATTTCTTCTTGAAGCTGATTAGCAAAAGCAATATTTAAAAATAAAAAAGCCAATAAAATTTTTATTTTCATTAGTATTTCATCCCCCAAACAGATATTGAGATCTTAGCACCAAGCTCTTTTTGGGTGGAATTTACATCCATTTTATGAAGATCAACTACTAGCTTTGATTCTTCAAGACCATTTATATATGAAAGCATATCTTTAAAACCTCCAAAAAATGTCAAGTCAATATTTAAAATTTGCTCAATCTTTTGGAAATTTGGCTCTTTTATATCACTTTTTAATTCTAAAATTTTTATATTATTTTGCTTTGCTAAAGATACGATGTTGTCTAAAAAATTTGCCCAATTTTGATCGTTAAATAATAAAAACGATAGTTCTTTTAGCTTTGAATCAAAATGAGCATTAAATTTTAAAACGCTAGAATATTTGCCTTTAAGCGTTTCAAGTATTTTGGTCTCTTCATTTATTTTAAAATTTTTATCTCCACTAGGTGAGCTAGTCGATCTTAAATAATCTCTTGTTCTTGAAAGATCATTGCTAATTTTAGTATGTGTATTAAGTCTTTCATCATAAAAATCTTGCGACGGATCAAAGCAAAGCATATAAACAATATAAATAATAATTAAGGCTGAACCCAAAAAAATTATATTTGTTTCGCTTTGTTTTTTTGCGTCAAAATACTTATCTATTTTACTTAAAACATCTTGTCTCATTGTCTAATCTCTATACTTATATTACTTTCATACTCGTTGTTTTGCCTATCTTCTTTAATTTTTTTTGTATTTACTGAATATTTAGGCATCTTGCTAATATCTTTTATTAGCTGCGTAATCCTTTTTTCATTATCACTAATAACAGTAACTGTTAAATTTTTATCGTTGTTTTTAATATTTGTTATAAAAACGCTATTGTTGTTTATCATATCGGTAATTTCAAAAAGATTTAAACCTTTCATTACGTAATGATCTTTTTTGTTTTCAATTTCTTGAAGTAATCCTTTTCTAAAATTTAACTTCTCTTCTTCTTTGTCAGTTAATCCCTTTATATCATTTTGCTCTTTTTTTAGTCTTTCAAGAGTACTTCTTATTTGTGCTGCTTGTGCATTAAGCACATCAAGCTCATCGCTTAGTCTTTGCGAATCTGCCTCTAAAATACTGCCAGCTATATAATTATAAAGTGGATAGGACATGCTTAGGCAAAAAGCAGCGGCACATGTCAGTATAAATTTACCGCTTTTTCTCTTTGTGAACGGATCAGGCCTAAGTAAATTTGAGAAGTTAAAATCGGCATTAAAGGCCTCTTTTTTGTAAAAATTTGCATATAAAGCCATCATGTTATATCGTTCGCTAATGGCTAAATTTTTAGAATTTATTACAGTGCTTGTATTTAATTTCGTAGCATTTGTGCCGAGCTTTGTATTGATAAATTTCTCAAAACGCTCTATTTTATAGTCGCAATCAATATAGATATTTTTTATATTTATGCTATAGATTCTATTGACAACATTTATCGTGTCATTTACATAAAATATATAGTCCTCAAAAACAGTATTTAGATCGTAGCTAAAGCCTTCTTCATTGCTATCTAAAAGTCCTCTTGTCTTTAGGATGTCTAAAAAGCTTTCTAGGCTTACTCTTTCGCCGCTTTGCTCTATAAATTTATCTTTTAGATAATTTAGTGTGTATCTTAAACCTCTTGATGTAAGATATTCTCCATTTACATAGATGCTTATAAATGCTTCATCGGCCCTAAATGTCAAAAAACAATCACTCTGAGTGCTAGGAAGCAAACCTTTCTTGTAGATAGCACTATATAAAAGTGGCTCTACAACGACATAATCTATAAAAGGTACCCTTTTAGAAATATTTTTAAAAATTTTATTTATCGTTTCATTTGTAGCAATAAAAACATTAAAAATTCTGTCTTCTTTTTCAACATTGCTTTCAAAATAAACTATTTTATAGTCAATCGCAGGATCAAGAGAGAGCTCTTCGTAAATTTTGATCGAGATATTATTTTCAATATCCTCATCATCTATTGTTCTTGAGATGTTTATGGTAGCTGTTATTATATCTTTGTACTCGATGTAAGATATAAAAAAGTCTCGCTTTAGAATATTCTTTGAAAGACTTAATGTATCGACATTGCTATTAGAAAATCTAAAACCTTCATATTCATAAGGATCTAGCGTAACGATTGGATTATCGTTAATTTTTCTAAGCTTTAACATAAAAATTTACCTCATAATGCTCTAATTGGGCTGTATTTTAATATTTTTAAAATAAAAAATCAATAACCAATTATTTTATTAAGGCTCTTTTCTTCTTTACTCCAGCCTTTCTTAACGACTACATCGAGCTTTAAAAAGATCTTTGTTCCGGTTAAATTTTGTATTAGCTTTCTTGCAAAAATTCCTATTCTTTTAATGGTTTCACCATTTTTACCGATGATCATACTTTTATGGATTTCACGCTCAGTGATGATACTTGCAAAAATTTCAGTAATGCCAGGTTTTTCTTTTACACTTTTTATGATCGCATCGCTAAGATATGGGATCTCGTCGCTTAAATTTTCATATATCGCTTCAAGTATAAATTCTCTAAAAATTTCCTTCTCATTTGTTGAAGTAAGAAATTCTGGATCGTAAAAATACTCATGCTCTGGCAAAAGCTTGCAAATTTCATCAAGAAGCGGCTTTTTATAGGTTGGTTGCTTGGTACTAAAAGTAAGCAAAGCTGCAAATTTATCTTGAAATTTTTGATACTGGGTGATCTTTTCTAATACTTTAGCGTTTGAGCTCTCATCGACTTTTGTTAGCACTAAGATGTGTGGTTTTTCAGGATTTAGAGCTAGAAATTTCTCGTAGTCACTTGTATCATCATGAATAGGCGCTAAAAATACGATTAGATCGCAGTCTCCCATCGATTTTATTGCTTGGCTAATTAGTAGTTGATTTATCGCCTTGTTGCTCTCGTGAAGTCCTGGCGTGTCGGTGAAGATGATCTGATCTTCACCATTCATTACGATGCCATTTATCTTTCTGCGAGTTGCGTTTTGTTTATGCGAGACGATGGCGATCTTTTCGTTCAACAGGGTATTTAAAAACGAGCTTTTGCCAGCATTTGTGCGTCCTATGATGCTAATAAAGCCTGATTTCAAAGTATATACCTCGCTAGATCTTGATCTTCTACCACATCTTTTAGGCGCTCTTTTACAAGCTCTTTTGTCACATTTATCTTCTCGCCGCTCTTTTCACTAGCCTCAAAGCTGATATCTTCTATCACGCGCTCGATTACCGTGTGAAGGCGTCTAGCACCGATATCTTCCATCTTTTCATTTGCGGCGTGGGCGATCCTGGCTATCTCTTTTATTGCTTCATCGTCAAATTCTAGTTCAACATTTTCGGTTGAGAGTAGGGCAATGTATTGTTTTAAAAGCGAATTTTTTGGCTGAGTTAAAATTTGATAAAGCGCGTCCTCATCAAGGCTATCAAGCTCGACTCTTAGTGGAAAACGGCCTTGTAGCTCAGGGATGAGATCACTTGGCTTGCTTATGTGAAAAGCGCCAGCTGCGATAAATAAAATGTGGTCTGTCTTTAAATTTCCAAATTTAGTATTTACATTTGAGCCCTCAACGATAGGTAGCAAGTCTCTTTGTACGCCTTCTTTGCTAGGATCTTGTCTATTTGAACTACCTGAACCAACGGCTACTTTGTCGATCTCGTCTATAAAGATAATGCCTTCGTTTTCGGCTCTTCTTAAGGCCTCAGTTTTTACGCTCTCAAGGTCTAAAATTTTATCATTTGCCTCGCTTTGTAGGGCTTTTTTGGCGTCTTTTACCTTCATCTCTTTTTTGATGTTTTTACCGCCGATACCAATTATCTTTATAAAGCTCTCTTGCATCTGCGCCATGTCAGGTGGTACGTTTGAGCCAGCTTCAAGCGGATTTTGCTGCACCTCTATCTCGATACTTAGCTCGTCAAGCTCGCCGTTTCTTAGCCTATTTAGCATCTTGTCATAGCTCTTAGCATACTCTGCTTGCTTCTCCTCACTCGCACCTTTTGGCAGTGGTGGAAGCAGTTTTGAGACGATCTTTTCTTCGATGTAGGCGTTGATTTTATCTTGATTTTTCTCGCTTTGCTCGTTTTTTACGAGATTATATGATGCCATAGCAAGGTCTCTTACCATGCTCTCAACGTCACGACCAACAAAGCCAACCTCGGTATATTTGCTAGCCTCGACCTTGATAAAAGGTAGTCCCATCATCTTTGAAAGACGCCTTGCGATCTCAGTTTTACCAACGCCAGTTGAGCCGATCATCAAGATATTTTTTGGCATGATGTCATCTTGCAAGCTCTTTTCAAGCTTCATACGGCGATATCTGTTGCGAAGCGCGATCGCTATGATCTTTTTGGCGTCCTTTTGGCCGATCACATAGTCATCTAAAAATTTAACAATTTCTCTTGGTGTTAAGTTCATTTTCTCTCTTATTCTAAAACATAAGTTTTGATGTTTGTATTTGTATAGATGCAAATTTCGCCGGCGATCTTGAGGCTCTCTTTGACTAGCTCTTCTTCGTCGATATCGGCAAATTTATCTAAGGCACGGGCCGCTGAAAGTGCGTAGTTACCGCCGCTTCCGATAGCTGCTATCTTGCCATCTTCTGGCTCTACAACATCTCCAGTGCCACTAAGTAAGAAAATTTTATCCCTATCAAGCACAAGCATCATCGCCTCAAGCTTTCTTAGATACTTGTCTTTGCGCCACTCTTTGCTAAATTCTATAACCGCCTTTAGCAAATCGCCCTTTGTATGCTCTAAATTTTTCTCAAACATATCAAAAAGATTAAACGCGTCAGCAGTGCTACCAGCAAAGCCAGCTAGGACTTTGCCGTTGTGAATTTTGCGGATTTTTACGGCATTGCCTTTTAAGACGGTGTTGCCAAAGCTCACCTGTCCGTCGCCACCGATGACCGCTTTATTTTTGCCTTTGTAGGCTAAGATGGTTGTCGCATGAAACATCTACTCTCCTTGCACATCAACCTTCAAGCTCGCATTTATCGAGTGTCCTAGCTTTACATGAACGTCATAAAGGCCGACTGCTTTTAAGTGAGTGTCCATGTCGATCGCTTTTTTCTCGACAACTAAATGATGCGTTTTTTCAAGCTCTGCTGCGATCTCTTCTTTTGAAACTGAGCCAAAAAGCGAGCCATTTGCACCAAGAGTTTTTTTGATGACAACTGTCACTTTTTCAAGCTCTTCTTTAAGCTTTTCTAAATTTGTGATCTCATATTTTAGCTCTTCGGCCTTTCTTTTTTGAGCTGCTTCATATTGGCGGAGCACGTCTGGAGTAGCTGCTTTTGCAAAGCCTTTGCCGATTAAGAAGTTGTTGCCATAGCCGTCTTTTACCTCTTTTATCTCGCCAGCTTTTCCAAGTCCTTTTACGTCTTTTATTAATAATACTTTCATTTTTGTCCTTTTAAATTTTTATTTCTTAGTCAAATTTTCGCCCATTTTTGCGTGCGATGATGAAGCGAAGTGCATTTAGCTTGATAAATCCCTCTGCATCTTTTTGATCATAAACGCTGTCTTCTTCAAATGTGCAGTATGCCTCACTAAATAGATTATCATCTTTGCTGCTTCTGCCAAGGATAGTCACGTTGCCTTTATAAAGCTCAACTTTTACAGAGCCATTTACGTGCTCTTGGCTCTTGTCGATGAGTGCTTGGAGCATATTTCGCTCAGGTGACCACCAGTAGCCATTATAAATTAGCTCGGCGTATTTTGGCATGATCTCATCTTTTAAGTGAGCAGCACCGCGGTCAAGCGTAATGCTCTCGATCGCACGGTGAGCTTTTAGCATTATCGTGCCGCCTGGAGTTTCGTAGCAGCCGCGGCTCTTCATACCAACTGAGCGGTTTTCTACGATATCAAGTCTGCCGATACCGTGTTTTGCACCAAGGCGGTTTAGCTCGGTTAAAATTTCAGCTGGGCTCATTTTTTTGCCGTTTATGCTCACTGGATCGCCCTTTTTATAGCCAATCTCAATGATCTCGCTTTTATCTGGAGCATCTTTTGGGCTTACTGTCCATCTCCACATATCATCTTCTGGTGCATGACTTGGGTCTTCAAGTACTAGACCTCGTAGCTTATGTGAAGTAAATTTGCGTCCATTGAGTATGGGCTCTTGCCTGGTTTTTTGGTGATATCTATGCCGTTTTTCTCAGCGTATGCCAAAAGTTTTTCACGGCTATTTAGATCCCACTCGCGCCAAGGAGCGATGATAGTTAGATTGTCGCCAAGTGCGTAGTATCCGAGTTCAAAGCGAACTTGGTCGTTGCCTTTGCCTGTTGCTCCGTGACTCACGCCATCAGCGCCAACAAGTCTTGCGATCTCACTTTGGCGTTTTGCTATTAGTGGGCGCGCGATCGAGGTGCCAAGGAGATATTCGCCCTCGTAGACCGCATTGGCTCTAAACATTGGAAATACATAATCACGTACAAATTCTTCTCTTAAATCTTCAATAAAAATATTTTCAGGTTTTACGCCAAGTGCTAGGGCTTTTTTGCGTGCAGGCTCTAACTCTTCGCCTTGGCCAATGTCAGCTGTAAATGTGACTACTTCGCAGTTATATTCATCTTGAAGCCATTTTAAAATGATACTTGTGTCAAGTCCGCCAGAGTATGCTAAAACCACTTTTTTTACGTCTTTTTTCATAGCTGTCCTTTTGTTGAAATGGTCGTATTTTAGCCTAAATTGATTAATTTTTAATAAACTAATTTAATAAATAATGCAAGTTTTTTTCTTAGAAATTTTTATAAAAAAGATTAGTATTTAGAATTATGATAATTAATATTGTTTTAAAAGATACTTTGTTAAATTTCAAACTTTTTCAAATTAAATTTTTAAAAGGATAGTCGTGAGAAAAACAAAATTTATTGCCATCTGCCTTAGTGTTTGTGTGGCAAATTCTCTCTATGCAGTAGAGAAAGAAAACAACGAAACTAAGCTAGATGGTGTTGTAGTAAGTGCAAGTGGCTTTTCGCAGCAAATCAAAGAAGCTCCTGCGAGCATAAGCGTGATAAGCGGCGATGAGCTTACAAAAGATAGCTTTACTTCGCTTCACTCAATCGCTCAAAAAGTCCCAGGCGTAAATGTCGTTGGTGGCGAAGACGGGGCAGCTAGCGGTATCTCGATACGTGGTATGGAGAAGTCTCAAACGCTAGTTTTAATTGATGGTAAAAGAGTAAATTCAAGCAGCGCAAATCCAAAGGGCGGAGCAGGGGATATGAACTCAAATTTCATCCCACCAGCTGAAGCGATCGAGCGTATAGAGGTTATCCGTGGTCCTATGAGCTCGCTTTATGGTAGCGACGCAGTTGGAGGCGTTATAAATATCATTACCAAAAAGGGCTTTTCAAAATTTAGCGGCAATGTCGGCATCTCAACCACTATAAACACGCATAAAGGCATAGGTAATGGCAGACAGGGTGATTTTTATCTAAATTTACCTCTTTATAAAGACCTTTTTGCGCTTCAGCTTTGGGGATATAAAAAGCTAAGGGACGAGGATAATTACAAAGGCGGTTATCAAAAGAGCGATAAGAGAAATTTAAGCGCAAAACTTTGGATCACACCAGATGAGCACAATAAATTTTTTATCTTTGGCTCAAATGAAAGGCATGATTACTCAAGAACTGTTGGAAAGTCAGCCACTACTAGAACAAATAGACTTCTAAACGCCTATGACTATGAGAAAAAGAGCTATGGCGTGGGCTATCTTGGCGAATTTGATAACCTAAATGTCGATCTTAGCTACATTTATGATCAGACGCAAAGAACGAGCCTTTTTGATAAATTCATACCTGCAAAAGCTAAAAATTACAACTTTAATTCAAAATTTACAACCTTTCTTGGTGCTCACGCACTAACTTTTGGCTATGACTCTAGCAAACAAAATGTCGGCACGACCTTCATCGTCTCAAACGCCTCAAAAAATGGCCTCGAAAGTCCAAAAAGCTACTCGATGAGTGAGCATGCTGGATTTATCGAAGATGAGTGGCAAATTTTAGAAGAGAAGCTATTTTTAACGCTTGGCTCAAGACTCACGCACAACGAATTTTTTGGCAACCACCTCTCGCCAAGAGCCTACTTAGTCTATAACGCCACAGATACGCTAAGTTTAAAAGGCGGCGTAGCAACTGGCTATAAAACGCCAAATGTCAATCAAATCTCCCCAGAAGTAGGCACTATCCAAAATGCTTGGAAAATAGTTGATTTTGGTAACAAAGATCTAAAACCAGAAAAGAGCATGACTTATGAAGTTGGGGCATATTATGACAATCAGGCTGATTTTAGAGGCTCGGTAACGCTTTTTAGAAATGAGTTTAAAGATAAGATACTAGACACTGACGGCAGTACAATCGTAAATGGAATTCCAGCCTTTAGCACTTGCTCAGGTGCGCCAAGTGTTAATTGCCCTGGCTGGGGAACCTACTTTAACATCGAGGGTGCGACCGTTTGGGGCGTGGAGCTAAGTGGCGACTACGACATCCTTTCAAATCTAAATTTAAGCTCAAACTACACCTATAATAAGTCAAAGATAAAAACTGGTGATCCAACTATAAACACGCCAAATGGCCCTATGAAATTTAGTCAAACAGGGCTTAACAGACTTGATGGCAAAAGCCTAACAGCAACGCCAGAGCATGTATTTCACGCTACGCTTACATATAAGCCTATAAAAAGCATCAAGACATTTTTTGGCGCAAACTACGAGAGTAAGCTAACAAGCGTAAATTTTGGTGCTGGTAATAGCATAAGAGAGAACACAAAAGACCTGCTTACCTTTGATACAGGTGTCAGCTGGGACGCAAACAAGCACCTAACTCTTAGCCTAAATGCCTACAACATCTTTGATAAAGTAAGATACGATGAGGCGCTAGCAGACGACGGCAACTACTACTGGTATCCGCAAGAGGGCAGGAGATTTTGGTTTAAGGTCGCTGCAAAATGGTAAGAGCGTTTAAATTTTTGCTTTTTACACTTGGTATAACGCAGACTTTGCACGCAGGACCTAGCCAGACACCTGAGCCACTTAGTCAAAAAGCTGCTAGCAAATTTGAAATTTCAACCTTTAAAATGAGTGCAAATAATGAAATTTATAAAATTTTCACAGCCAAGATAAAGGGGCAAAATGAGTTTAAAAACGTGCTTTTCTTGCTTGATGCAAATGCCCAGTTTAACATGCTTTTAAATGAATTTGATGGCAAGGCTGCACCGCTAATAATAGGCATAGGATATGACACAGACAAAAGCTATGAAGTAGAAAAACGCACAAGAGACCTCACGCCAAAGGCAGAGGGTGAGGAGTTTAGTAAAGGTGGGGGCGCAGATGCGTTTTACCACTTTTTAACTAAAAATTTAGTGCCGCTAATTGATGAGAAATTTAACGTGAAAAGTAGCCAAAAGAGCCTTTACGGACACTCTTTTGGAGGTCTTTTTACGCTTTATGCCATGCTTAAAAATGAGGAAGTATTTGCAAATTTCTTTATCGCTTCGCCATCTCTTTGGTGGGGTGAGTCTGAAATTTTAAAACAAAATGTGAGTGAGGGCAAATTTAAAGAAAAATTAAAAGCTAAATTTGTCTTTCTTAGCGTTGGCGAGCTCGAAAAGAGAAAGGGCAAAACAGACAAAGCTGGCACTTTAAAGGCGAGTGATTTGGCTGGGATTTTAAAACAAAGTGGCGTAAATTCTCACTTTGAGTTTTACAAAGGTCAAACCCATGGCAGCGTCATACCTCTAAATTTAAAAGAGCTTTTAAAATATCTAAAGGATTAAAAATTTAAGGCTATTTTTGTTAAAATCCGCCGCATGAGAGTAGATAAATTTTTAAACGTAGTAAATATCACCAAAAGGCGTGCCGTTAGCGAAGATATGTGTAAAAGCGGCGTTGTGAGCATAAATGGCGTGCAGGCAAAAGCAGCAAAAGATGTTAAGATCGGCGATATTATCACCATCAATTTTCTAGCTCGTGAGGCGAGATATGAGGTGCTAGCGATCCCAACTACAAAAAGCATACCAAAAAGCGCCCAGAGCGAATATGTAAAAGAGCTTTGATGGTTTTTGAGCTTTTAGAAAATGAGCTTGATGAGCTTGTGCGGGTGCTACCAAAAAGTGGCGTGGTGTTACTAAGTGGCGATCTAGCAAGTGGCAAAACGACTCTTGTAAAGGCGATCATCAAGGCTCATGGCATAGAAGATAGCGTGACGTCACCAACATTTTCTTTGATGCAAATTTATGGTAAAGATATCTACCACTACGACATTTATCAGATCGGATTTGACGGGATGGCTAAAAATGGCCTTTTTGAAAATTTGTTTGAAGAGGGGCTTCATCTAGTAGAGTGGGGCGATGAAAATTTAGAAAAAGCTCTAAAGAAAAACGGCGAGAGCTATACGTTAGTAAAAATTTCTCCTAGCAAAAATGGCAGAAAATACGAGGTTATAAGTGCATAAACTAGAAGTAAAAGATCTAAAAAAGACGATTAAGAAAAGTGAGATCATAAAAGGTATATCTTTAGAGGTAAATAGCGGCGAAGTGGTGGGGCTTCTTGGGCCAAATGGCGCTGGAAAGACGACCACTTTTTATATGATCTGCGGGCTCATCTCGCCAACTAGCGGAGATGTCTTTTTAAACGATGAAAAGATCACAAATGTCCCGCTTCATAAAAGAGCACACCTTGGTATTGGCTATTTGCCGCAAGAGTCAAGCATATTTAAAGAGCTAAGCGTTGAAGAAAATTTGCTCCTTAGCGCTGAAATTTTAAATCAAAGCAAAGAAGATATCTCTAAAAGAGTAAATGAGATGCTAAATATGCTAAACATCGAGCCTATCCGCCTAAGAAAGGGCGTTAGCTAAGTGGCGGCGAGCGCAGACGCTGTGAGATCGCTAGAAGTCTCATCATAAAGCCAAAATTTTTACTGCTTGATGAGCCATTTGCAGGCGTCGATCCTATCGCAGTTAGCGACATTCAAAGCATCGTTAGAGACCTTAAAAAGCTAGGTATCGGCGTTTTGATAACAGACCACAACGTCCGTGAGACGCTAGCCATTTGCGACAGAGCCTACGTCATCAAAGATGGCTCGCTACTAGCAAGCGGCAGTGCGAGCGAAGTGGCAAACAATAAGCTCGTAAGAACGCACTATCTTGGCGAAGAATTTAAGCTACTTGAGTAGATGATGCTAAGGCAAAAGCAAACTTTAGCGCCAAAGATCAAACTAAACCAAACGCTAAGAAGCTGGCTTCCCATCCTTCAAAGCGGGCTTGATGAGCTAAAAGAGACGCTTGAACCTTTTATAAAAGAAAACCCTTTTGCTACGATTGAACATAAAAATTTAGAAAAAAGCGAAAAAAAGCGAAATTTTTTCGAGCAGGTTAGCAAAAACTCGGTTAGCGAAAGCATAGAGGCTTTAAGTATATATAAAGAAAGTCTCTACGAAAAGCTTATTAGCCAGATAAATCCACCACTTTTTCCCACGCAAAAGTCCCAAGATATCGCATATAAGATCATCGAGTGTTTAGATGACGAGGGCTATTTTTCCTATGATGATGAAATTTTTGCAGGCTTTTGCGAGAGCGAAGTGGAGCGGGTTAGGGCGAGATTTGCCTACCTTGAGCCATGTGGCGTGGGCGCAAAGGATGTGAAAGAGAGCTTTTTATTTCAGCTAAGCGAGGCAGAGGCAAGTGAAGAGATCATAGAGTGCGCGAAAAAGATCATCTTAAATTTTGAAAATATAGAAAAACTTAGAAAGCTTAAATTCTATGACGACGCGCTAAAGATCATAAAGAAATTTAAAAATCCCCCAGCCATTGAGTATCTAGAAGAGGCGAGCCAAAAGGTGCCTGATATCTTCGTGCTAAGCACAAGTAGTGGCATTAGTGTGCAAATAAATGACGACTATTATCCTGAAATTTCTATCGACACCGAGGGGCTAGATGAGAAAGAGGTCTTTGTAAGCTCGCGCATAAAAGAGGCAAGCGAGCTCATAGACGCCCTTGAGATGAGAAAATCAACGCTTTATAAGATAGGGCTCATGATAGTTGAGTATCAGTACGACTACTTTTTGGGCGGTGATATAAAGCCTATGAAGCTAAAAGACCTAGCAGACGAGCTTGGACGCAATCCGTCAACCATCTCAAGGGCAATCGCAAATAAGTATCTAAGCTGTGCAAGGGGCACTATTGCACTTAAAAATTTCTTTGCAACTGGCTTTGACGAGGAGACTTCAAATGCTGCGATAAAAGAATTTTTACTAGAGCTCATTAAAGGCGAGGACCACAAAAAGCCACTTTCTGATCTAAAAATTCAAGAGCTCATTCAAGCTAAATTTAACATCCAAATCGTTCGCCGAACCATCACAAAATACCGCAAAATTCTAAACATCGGTAGCTCAAGCCAGCGAAAAAGAGTCTATCAGATAAACGGCTAACTACCACTCATTTACAGCAAAAAGTATGGCCTTACGCATCTGCGTAAAAAGCTCATTACTAATCTCTTCGTACTCTTTGCCACGTTTTTTATATTGTGCCATGCCTGCTGCATCGTCGTTCCAAGAGCCCATACCGCCAAAGACATCAGCCAAGCTTGCCGCAGCAAAAAGAGCTAAATTTTTCTTTGGCATAAGCGGTGCATTAAATATCTTTTGATCATCATTGTTTAAAGATCCAAGTGATTTTAAAGCCCTGCGAAAACACTCACCAAAATTCTCACACTCTATCTCATCTGCAAAGGCCGCTATCTTAGTAAGTATGGCCATAAAAGCCTCTGTGTTGTCGCTAAAATTTTCTAAATTTACATCTTTTTCAAGACCGAATTCTTTATATATTATGTCCCAGCCTCTTTGATCTTTGTTGTATTTCCAGTAGGGTACGAAGTAACTTATGTGCTCTTTAAAAATGCAAATGATCGATTTTGCGGTAGAGTTTGAAAAGCTAAGCAATAAACGTTCATCTGATGAGCCAGTTAAATTTGCAGTAAGTCTTACATCGCTTAATCCAAGCTTTAATGCGTGCTCAAACCACTCATTTACGCCATTTGCCCTATGGCCTGAGAGAAAGTGAAAATTTATACTATTTTCGTAGTTAGTGCCATTATATAGGATAGCAGAAATTGACTTTATGGCCTGCTTTGCGGCAACAATAATGGTGCATATATTAAACATTTCACCATTCATTTTTGGCTCCCTTTAATAGCTCTTGTGGTAAGCCGTGCTCTAGCCAACCATCACAAAATTTTCTTGATTTTTAAAGTATGGTTTTAGGCTCTCATAAGCAGATTGAATATTTTTAAATTTCTTTGCATATTCTTCTTGTATGAGAGGATTTTTGTTGGCGTGCCTATCTGGGTGATAGATATTTACGAGTGAAAGATAGCTCTGCCTGATAGTTTCAAAGTCATCATCTTTTTTGCAACCTAAAATCCCAAAATTTTCCTCAAGCAAATTTGCAAGCACAGAAAATCTACTTACAAATTTAGATGAGCTTTTTATTTTTATGCCTTGTTTAAAGGCTTTGTAGTCTTTTTCATCATAGATAAAATTTACGCTAAATTTTGGATAGCTTCTTTTGTAGAGTAGTTTATTTAATGTGTTTATGTCGTTGTCGTTTGAGATAGTGATGTTTAAAAAGTCATCATTTTTGCTAAAAGTAACATTACTTTTTACTAGACTCTCGCTGATGTAGCTAGCAAAATCTCTGCAAAGTGCATCTTTTAGTTCAAATTTGACTTCATTTTTTACAAAATTTACGTTTAGGCTAATGACTAGAGTTAGGGTATTTTTTTGAACAAAGCCAAGTTTTATGGTTTTATAGTTTGCAAAACGAATATCAAGCTTATCATCACTTTGCTTTTCATAAATTTTTTTTATAAATTTTAAAAAGCACTTGCGTTGCGGGATCTCGCTCTCTTCATAAAATGAAATAACCTTATTTTTATTAGATAAAATTTTTGAAAAATTTCTGCTTATCATATCTCTAAGCTCACGAAACAAAGCGTCATTATCAGTTAAAATGCTTAGAGATTCTAATGTTTGCGTAACTTTCATTGCCTACTCCACATAAAATATTACATGTTTTAGCAATAAGTATTCCAAATTTATATTTTTCTTATATCTTGGCCTTTAATGTACTCTGCAAATTCGTTTTTTAGCTTATTTTCTTTATATGAGATCGCCTCTTCTTTTGTATGAGAAACGGCTTCTTTTTGAGTTTTTTTGATCTCACCTTGCTCTTTAGTAAGTTCTTTTTTTATCTCTTTTAAACTATCGAAAAAATCATTCATTTTTGCTCCTTTTATTTTTATTGGATTTTACTAAAACAGTTATAAAATTAAAATGAATACAATTTTTCTTTAAGGAAAGTTTGGCTAATATCTCGACTTAACTTTCTTGTGCGCTCGTAGCTCAGCTGGATAGAGCATTTGATTGCGGTTCAAAAGGTCAGAGATTCGAATTCTCTCGGGCGCACCATCTTTTTAATTCTTAATGACAAACTTCATGATTTTTATAGTAAAATAAGCAAAAATTTAAAAGAGAAAAAATGGATTTTCAAAATATTCAAAAACAAATTTCGGTACTAAAAGAAAGTTTGACAGCATTAGAACAAAATAGTGAACACGAGATCGGCTTGGCAGTTGGGGTTGTTGAGTTTAATAAAAATGCTGATGAACTTAAAAAAAAGCTTACAAATTTAAAAGGTGAAAGCGATTTTTTTAAAAGTGTCTTCAATACAGAGGACTATTATGAAAACATTAGTACTTATTTGGAGCAGATAAAGAGAAGCTTAAATTATAAAATTGAGAAAAACGGTGTGAGCTTTAAGGCAAATGAAAATTTGCAAGAAAGCTATGTTGCCATTTTAAATATAATAGAAATTTTAGTAGCAGAGTATCAAATACAAAACAAAAATAAAGCGAAAAATCTCTTTTCTAGGACAACAGACACTACTCAAATAAAATCAATACTTGCGGAGCTAAATACTCTACAAGAGCGTATACATAATGTTTTGCATATTCATTCTAGGATAGTTTCAAATGTTATTTTGCAAAATTTTAAGATAATTTATACGTTCTTTTATAATTGTATTAAGGCTGCAAAGCAACGCAAAGATGAACTTTTACTGGTGGAGATCGCGGGTATAACTGATAAGATAATAACTATGACAAAACCAGTCTTTAGTGCAAAAATTTTAAATACAAATGAGCTTATTTATCACTACTTGATCTTTGAGCTAAAAGAACTAAAAGCTTGTGCGATAGGCGAGGAACTAGTTTAAAATTTTATCAATTATCTCTTTTGCTCCATTTGGCAAAAGGATCTCTTTTAGAGCTTTACTGCTTTTGTTTAGATCAAAATTTTCTATCATTCCTATAACTTCATCTTTGTCTAAATTTTCTCCATTTTGCAAGCAAATTTTAGCAATGCCTTTATCTTTTAAAAATTTAGCGTTATAAAACTGATGATTACCAGCAGCATAAGGAAATGGCACAAAGATAGATGGCAAAGCATTTGCGCAAAGCTCCCAAAGCGAGCTAGCTCCTGCTCTTGATATGGCAAGGTCAGCCTTGCTCATCTTATTTTCTATCTCTTTACTAAATTCAAAAATTTCTAAATTCGTTTCATTAAAGCCAAGTTCATCATATTTTTTTTTAAGTTCATCAAAGCCGTTTTTACCACATTGATGAATGATCTTTATACCTTTTTCTTTAAGATATGGAGCTAAATTTATAGCTAGTTCATTTATCGCTTTTGCGCCTTGCGAGCCTCCTAAAAACAAAATAGTCTTTAGCTCCTCTCTCACTCTTGCACTATCGAAAAATTTCTTTGCCACAGGGTAAGGGTAGGGCGAAGCTTCATCATAAGAGCTAAAAAAGCCTTTCGCATAGGGCTTTAAAATTTTATTTAATTTGCCCATTACAGCATTTTGTTCGTGGATAAAAAGTGGTACTTTTGAGATAATGGCTGCAATAGCCGCTGGAGCTGCTGAATAGCCACCAACGCTAATGACTGCATTAACGCCATTTTCTTTAAAAATTTGCTTGCATTTTAGCGCTAGGCTTATGATATTTGTTAGTGATTTTAGCTTTGCAAGGCCTCTTTTATTTACGACGCCGCTACTTGGTAAGAAAAATTTTTGTAAAAAATTCTCGTCATTCTCAAACCAAAATTTATCTTGCCCACTAGTTGAACCAATAAAAATGGGCTTAATATCTCGTCTATTTAGCTCCTCACAAAAGCTCTTTGCAATCGCTAAATGCCCACCAGTGCCTCCACCGCAAATAACAATCATAATTTTGCCCTTTTACTAACCATCAAAACCATGCCGATACCGATACAAATCGCAAGCACAGAGCTACCACCGTAACTAAGAAATGGCACAGCAATACCTTTGATAGGCGTGATCGATGTGATGCCATAGCTATTCATTAAAAATGAAAACGATAATATAAGCCCGACACCAAGCGTAAATAAATGATAGACCTTATTTTCGCTTCTAGCTGAAATTCTAAAAATTCTATAAAGTAGCGTTATAAATATAGCTACGATACACAAAATACCAAATACACCAACCTCTTCAGCGATACCAGCTAGTACAAAGTCAGTATGAACCTCACTTAAAAAGCCAAGTTTAAAGATACCAGCGCCAAGCCCTTCGCCGAAAAATTCGCCATGCTTTATAGCGTTTAACGAGTGAGAAATTTGATATGGCTCTGGCGCATCAGCCACTCTTAATACATCTGCAACGCTATCAGGCAAGAAAGAAAGCACCATATTTTGTATCGTGCCCCACCATGATTTTATACGTAAAATTCTATGCTCAGAGCTGATTATCGCTACTGTCATAACAAAAGCAGCTCCTAAAATACCGATACTAAAAAGTCTTGCGCTTGCTCCTGCAAAAAGTGCCATCGTCACAAATGTAAGTGCTAGCACGACCACTTGACCAAGGTCATTTTGCATAACAGCGATAAGAAAGATAGCAACACCAAAAAGAATAATATAAGGCATGAGTATCTTAATCTCATCTAGCAAGGTCCTTTTGCCTTCACTAAATTTTCTAGTAAAACTCCAAGCCAAGAAGTAGACAAAACCGATTTTAAAAAACTCAACTGGAGCTAGCGAAAAGCCAGGTAGCCTGATCCAACGCCTGGCGCCACCAGCGTCAGTTACCATTGAAGCTGGCAATGCATGCATTAGCCCCATGGCGATACCGCAAGATATAAGAAGGCCAAACCCTATCCAAACAAGCGTTTTTTCAGGATTGAGTCTAGAGAGCCACCACATAATGAAAATTCCGATACAACCAACAATAAACTGGCGGATAAAAAAGTGAAACTCGTCGTAATTAAAAAATAAAACCGTAAAAACTGGCAAAGATAGTGAAAAAATAATGCTTATAGCGATCAAAGTCGAACAAAGATAGAAAATGATCTTATCAACTGCCAAAATTTAACTCCAAGTTTAAAAAGTGTTAAAGTATAATAAAAAACGGCTTACAAAGATATTATTTGCTATAATTGCAGGCTTTAAGGAAGGGCATGAAAATAGGTATATTTGACTCAGGACTTGGCGGACTGAGCGTCTTAAATGAAGCTTTAAACAAGCTTAGCGAGCATGAATTTTTATATTATGCAGACGTAAAAAATGTCCCGTATGGACAAAAGAGTAGGGATGAGATATTAAAATTTAGCTTTGATGCGGTGAAATTTCTCATAGAAAATGGCGCAAAAGCTGTCGTAGTGGCTTGCAACACAGCAACTAGTGTAGCGATAAAAGAGCTTAGAGCAAATTTAAATGTACCCATAATCGGCATGGAGCCAGCTGTAAAAAAGGCTCATGACTTAAGCCATAATGATGCCTTAAAAACGCTTGTCATAGCCACTCCGGTCACCGTAAATGGTGTAAAACTAAAAGAGCTGATCGCAAATTTACACGCAAAAAATAAGACTGAGCTACTTGCTCTACCACGCCTTGTAAATTTTGCTGAAAATGGGGAATTTGACACCGAGAATGTGAAATCATATCTAAAAGAAGAGTTAGCTAAATTTGATCTAAATAAATTTGGTTTTTTAGTGCTTGGCTGCACGCACTTTAACTATTTTAAAGATAGCATAAGAGAATTTTTGCCGTCAAATATAAGCATAATTGATGGTAACGAAGGAACAATAAACCGCCTTATAAGCGAGCTTAGGCTTACGATTTCAAATGCAAATTTAACTTCAAATGTGAAATTTTTCTACTCTGGCGCCGAGGTGTACGAGCAAAGCGAACTAGATAAAATTTCAAGAAATTTAGCTAGATTAGAGAAGATGAGAGAGATTTACTAGACTAAATTTAGCTAAAACCTTGAGCCAAATTTTAGAAAATACACTAAATTTTACATGTTTTTATATGTATTTAGCCTTTTCTTTGCTTTATTATATAGACCACGCTTATTACTGCAACTACAGCCAAAAGAGCGATCGTGATTATTAAAAGTGTCTGTTTGCTAGGATTTGAGCCTAGAAAATAGCCAACTCCAAGCAAAATAGCACACCAAATCCCAGCTCCAAGCGTGGTAAATAGGCAAAATCTAAAAATGTTCATCTTAGCAAGTCCAGCTGGTAGGCTGATGTATTGACGAATGCCAGGAATAAGACGTGAGTTAAATGTAGAAATTTCGCCGTGTTTGTTGAAAAATGCCTCAAATTTATCCATTTTTTCGTGAGTGATGCCCACAAATTTGCCGTATTTTAAAACGATCTCACGTCCAAAAAAATAGCAAAGATAATAGTTAAAAATAGCTCCAAGTAAGCTACCAAGCGTACCTGCAAAAAAGGCCAAAATTAAACTCATTTCACCTTTATGCGCCAAATAGCCAGCCGGTATCATCGCGACCTCGCTTGGAAATGGAAAAAACGAGCTTTCTAAAAACATCATCACAAATATGCCAGCATAACCCCAGCTACTTACGCTCGCAACTATAAAATCAATAACATCATGCAGCATTCAATTTCCTAAAAATTTTATAAAAAAAGTCATTTTAGCAAAGCATAGCTTAAGCTTTTTGACAAAAAATAAAGAGAGTTTATAGCTTATTAAAACAAGATGAAAGTAGAAACAAAATAGGGCGAAAGCTCGCCCCGTTTTTAAAATGCAGGTATAACTTCGCCTTTATAGCGAGTAATGATGAAATTTTTGGTATCAGGCTAAGCACCGCATCAATCAAAGCTTTGATTTTAGGGTTATTTTCGTTGCCAGCCTTTGTAACGATGATGTTGGCGTAAGGACTGTTGGCATCCTCAAGCAAAAGTGCGTCTTTTGCCACGCTCATACCAAGATCAAGGACGAAATTTGTGCTAATGGCAGCAATATCGACATCATCAAGCGTCCTTGGGATCTGAGCGCCTTCTAGCTCGACAAACTGCAAATTCTTAGGATTTTTAGTTATGTCATTTACGGTTGCGACTTTCACGTTTTTATCGATCTCTATAAGACCAGCTTTCTCTAAAATTCTAAGCGCTCTGTTGCCATTTGACGGATCGTAAGCGATAGCCACTTTTGTGCCATCTTTTAGATCTTTTATATTTTTTATCTTTTTAGAGTAAAAGCCAAGTGGCTCGACATGGACGTTTGCAACGCTTACAAGGTGTAAGCCTCTAGCCTTATTTTGCTCCTCAAGATATGGCAAATGCTGAAAGAAATTTGCATCCAAGCTGCCATCTTCTGTGGCGACATTTGGGATGGAGTAGTCTGAAATTTCAGAGATAACAAGGTCATAGCCTTTATCTTTTAGCTTTGGCTTTACAAATTCTAAAATTTCAGCGTGTGGCACTGGCGATACGCCAACTACGATAGTGTGGTCTTTGTCGGCTGCGTGAAGGCTTAGAGCAACTAAAGATGCGGTTAAAAGTTTGATAAATTTCATTGTTTTTCCTTTTTTATTTGGTTTAAGCGACGCTAAAAAGGTAAAAGCTTTTACGTCGCTTATTTAAAATTTTAATTAAAACGCTGGAAGAATAGCGCCGTTGTATTTGATCTCGATAAATTTCTTAACTTCTGATGAGTTAATAGCCTTATCAAGAGCCTTTATTTTAGGGCTATTTTCGTTGCCAGACTTTACTACAACATAGTTTACATATGGGCTATTTTTGCTTTCAAGCACAAGTGCGTCTTTTACCGGATTAAGATTAGCATTTAGAGCATAGTTTGTGTTGATAACTGCAATAGTAACGTCATCAAGCGTTCTTGGCACTTGAGCAGTCTCGATCTCTTCAAATTTAAGCTTTTTAGGGTTATCAACTATATCAAGCGGAGTTTTTAGTGGATTATCGTTTAGCTTAATAAGTCCAGCATTTGCAAGGATATCTAAAGCACGGCTTTCATTTGTCGGATCATTTGGGATAGATACGGTCGAACCATCTTTTAGATCTTTGATGTCTTTTATCTTTTTAGAATAAACTCCCATTGGCTCAAGATGAACGCCAACTGTTTTTACAAGATGAGTACCTTTGTTTTTATTAAATTCGTCCAAATATGGAAGGTGCTGAAAGAAATTTGCATCTAAATCGCCATCTTCTGTTGCAAGGTTTGGCGTAGTGTAGTCGTTAAATTCTTTGATCTCAAGCGTATAGCCATCTTTTGCCAAAATAGGCTTTACAACCTCTAAAATTTCAGCATGTGGGATAGGTGTAGCACCAACGATTATTGTTTTTGATTTATCAGCTGCATTTGCACTTACACTAAGACCAAGAGCAACTAAAGAAGTAAGAAGTAGTTTTTTCATTTATTATCCTTTTAAAATTTGCCAAGCACCAAAAAAGGATAAATTTAAGCTATAGGGTTAAATTTCTTTTTAAGCGCTTAAGCTAGTTCTAAGCACTTAAAAAGAAATTTTGTGCTTAGAGATTAGTCTTTCGACAACGCGTTTTTTACTAGGCGGCACATGTGGCACATATCTGATTTCATCTTTTATCCTTTCAGCTAAAAATTAATTCGGGCAATTTTAAGGAAAAAAGCTTAAAATCAGATAAAAACAAAGGCCTATTTTTTAGAAATTTTATATAAGTAGTTACCTAAAACTTGAAAAATTTGAACCATAATGATAAGAATAACCACGGTGTAGAGCATGATATCTGGGCGAAATCTTTGATATCCGTAGTTTATAGCGACAGATCCTAGTCCGCCACCACCAACTGCTCCAGCCATAGCTGAAAAGCCGATATTTACGATAAGTGTTAGCGTAAATGCCGAGATGATACCAGGAAGCGCCTCTACAAACATAACGCGAAAGATGATCTGAAATTTCGAGCTACCAAAGCTTTGAGCAGCCTCGATGATGCCTTTATCAACCTCTTTTAGAGCATTTTCAATGAGCCTTGCTACAAACGGAGCCGCTCCAATAGTTAGCGGAACGATCGCAGCCGTAGTACCGATGCTTGTGCCTACGATCATTTTTGTGACCGGAAATAGCACAATAATAAGGATAATAAATGGAAAGCTTCTAAGCACGTTTATAACGATATCAAGTACAAAATAAAGCTGCTTGTTTGGCTTTAGCCCGTCTTTGTCTGAAAGTATGAGCAAAACCGCAGGTATGAGACCTATTATAAAGGCGAGCAGGGTGGAGACTATGCTCATATATAGCGTCTCGCCGATAGCTGGCAGCAGTATCCTAGAAAATACATCTGGAAATTTAGAAAAATCAATACCAAACATCAAGCAACCTCCCATAAAACGCCACTTTGCTTGATATAGTTAAGCACGTTTTCTTTATCTTTTTCATCTATGTTTATGACAAGCGAGCCAAGGACGTTGTCGTTTAGCTTTTCAAGCTTGCCCCAGACTATGTTAAAGTCGATATTTAGGCTTCTTGCCATGTGTGTTATCACGCTATTTTGAGCCACTTCTTTTGGAAAAAATAGCCTGATATTTGTGCCAGTGCTCGGCAAAATTTCTACTTCGCCTAAAAATTCTTTCATCTTCTCGTCCGGCTTTAAAAATAGTTCTTCAATACTTCCAGAGCCTATTATCTTGCCGCCTTCAAGCAAAATCGCGCATTTTGCGATCGATTTTACTACCTCCATCTCGTGTGTGACGATGACGACGCTGATGTCTAGCTCTTTGTTTATCTTCTCAAGCAATTCTAAAATTTGATTTGTCGTGTTTGGATCAAGAGCTGAAGTCGCCTCGTCGCTTAGTAAAATTTTAGGATTTAAAGCAAGTGCTCTAGCGATGGCGACACGCTGTTTTTGGCCGCCGCTTAGTTCGCTTGGATAGCTTTTTGCCTTGCTTTCAAGACCGACTAAATTTAAAAGTTCTCTTACTCTTTTTTCGGTCTTGTCACTTTTATATCCCCAAAATTTAAGCGGAGTAGCCACGTTTTCAAAGACATTTTTCCTAGCCATCAGGGCAAAATGCTGAAATATCATTCCGACATCTCGCCTTAAAATTCTTTGCTGCATCTCATCTAAATTTTTTATCTCTTGATCAAAGACTTTTAAGCTACCACCTTGATAGCTTTCAAGCCCGTTTATACACCTTAAAAGTGTTGATTTGCCAGCGCCGCTGTGTCCTACAATAGCAAAAATTTCACCCTTTGCAACCTCTAGATTTACATCATAAAGGATCTGCGTACCGCCATAAAATTTGGTTAAATTTTCTATCTTTATCACTATTTTTCTCCAAGAGCTTCTAATTCTTCACATACTTTTTTAAATTTAGCCTCAGCACTTTCTAGCGCCTCTTTGTTTGTCTCTATGACCTCTTTTGGTGCGTTTGCTACGAAATTTTGGTTATTTAGCATGCCTGAAAGCTTAGCTATCTCTTTTTCAAGCTTTGTCTTTTGAGACCTTAGCCTTGTGATGATACCGCTCATATCAAGCCCTTCAAGCGGGACAAATGCCTCTAAATTTTCGCTCACATCTCTTATTGAATTTTCGATTTTCTCATCTACAAAGCCGATCTCTTCGCATTTTGCAAGCAGCTTGATGTACTCTTTAACCTCGTCAAGATCTATTTTGTCATTAAATTTAACAAAGGCTTTTGCGATCTTTGAGTTGCCAAGATCGATAGTCGCTTTTGCACGGCGAATAGCACGATCGCTTCGATAACTAGCTCAAATTTCTTCTCAACCTCTAAATTTCGCTCTTTTATCTCTGGATAGCTCATCACCATTATTGATTTTGCATTTTCAAGCTGTGTGCCGCTAAGCTCTTGAAATAGATACTCTGAGAGAAACGGCATGAAAGGATTTAGCAGTTTCATCGCCTCTTTAAATATACTTCCAAGCTCTTTTACACTCGCTTTGTCAGCCTTGCTAAGCTCGATGCCCCAGTCACAAAACTCATCCCAAAGGAATTTATAAAGCGTGTTTGCAGCGTCATTGAAGCGGTAGGCGTCGATGTTTTCGCGCACCTCTCTCACGCACTCGTTAAAGCGGCTGTTCATATAAATTCCAAGCTTTGTTTCAAGCTTGATATCCTCTAAATTTGCAAATTTGCTCTCATTTAGCATGAGATATTTGCTCGCATTATAAAGCTTGTTGGTGAAATTTCTTACCTGCTTCATCTTAGCGTCGCTTAGCTTGATGTCGCGTCCTTGAACGGCCAAAAGCGTTAGCGTAAAGCGCAAGATATCGGCGCTATACTCATTTATGCTATCAAGTGGGTTGATGACGTTACCAAGACTCTTGCTCATCTTTCTGCCGAATTCGTCCTTTACAAGCGCGTGCAAATATATGTCGTCAAATGGCAGCTTACCAAGGGCATTTTCACCCTGAAACATCATCCTAGCAACCCAGAAAAATAATATATCAAAGCCAGTTATGAGAAGGTTGTTTGGATAAAACTCAGCGAGATCCCCCTCAAACCATTTTTCATTTTTAAGCTCATTTTCATTGCCCCAGCCAAGTGTGCTAAATGGCCAAAGACCAGAGCTAAACCATGTATCTAGCACGTCTGGATCTTGGTGAATGTTTTTACTTTTACACTTTTTGCACTCGCACGGCTCCCCCTCATCAGCCCATATATAACCGCAATCATCGCAGTAAAATACTGGAATTTGATGTCCCCACCAAAGCTGGCGTGAGATACACCAGTCTCTTAGCTCTCTCATCCACGCATTAAAGCTGTTTATCCAGTGCGGCGGGTAAAATTTAGCAAGGCTCTCTGAGACCTTTTGTATCGCTTCATCTGCGATCTCTTTTTTGACAAACCACTGCTTTGAGATGTATGGCTCTACGACGTTTTTGCAGCGGTAGCAGTAGCCTACTTGGTTTTCGTAGTCTTCTATCTTTTCAACATTGCCAAGTTTTTCAAGCTCGGCTACTACGACATCTCTAGCCTCAAGCCTCTCAAGACCTGCAAATTTATCGCACTTGTCGTTTAAAATGCCCTTTTCATCAAAGACAGTGATAAACTCAAGGTTATGTTTTTTGCCTACCTCGTAGTCGTTTTGATCGTGCGCAGGCGTGACCTTAACAAGGCCTGTTCCAAACTCCATATCGACATGCTCGTCTGCGATGATCTCGATCTCTCTATTTATGATAGGTAGCACCACCTTTTTGCCGATTAAATTTTTATAGCGCTCGTCGTTTGGATTTACCATTACGGCGGTGTCGCCAAAGTAGGTTTCAGGACGAGTAGTTGCAACTACTATATAAGCGCCTTGTCTCGCATGCGCCTTTGCTGGAGACTGCTGCTCGTTCTTCACTGCAACGCACGAAGAGTGCGCTTCATTCGAACTCGCATCGCAACCAGCAAATTCATCATGTGATACTTCTGCTTGATAGTTTTCTAAATTTTGTCCATCCGCAAAGTAGTATCTCAAATGATAAAGCTTGCCTTTATTCTCTTTGTGCTCAACCTCGATGTCAGAGAGTGCTCCGTCGTGCGTACACCAGTTTATCATGTAGTTTTTCTGAACGATCAGTCCTTTGTCGTATAAATTTACAAAGGCTTTTTTCACAGCTTTTCTTAAGCCCTCATCCATGGTAAATCTCTGGCGTGACCAAGCCGGAGTGATGCCAAGTTTGCGCATCTGATGGACGATCATGCCGCCGCTTTTCTCCTTCCACTCCCACACTTTTTCTACAAATTTCTCGCGTCCAAGCTCTTCTTTTTTGATACCTTGGGCTAAAAGCTGCTTTTCAACGACGTTTTGAGTAGCGATGCCGGCGTGGTCAAGTCCTGGCTGCCAAAGTGTCTTATAGCCGTCCATCCTCTTGTAACGAGCCATGATATCTTGGAGTGTGAAGGTTAGGGCATGCCCGATGTGAAGCGAGCCAGTCACGTTTGGAGGTGGCATCATAATGCAAAATTTACGTCCATCTTTTTGGATATCTTTGTTCGCGTCTATCTCGAAGTATCCGCGTTCTTCCCAAATTTTATAAAATTTATCTTCTATCTCTTTTGCATTGTAAAATTCTGCCACTTTTATCTCCTCAGTTTCGTTTAAAAAATGCTTAATACTATCTAAAATTTGTTTAAAAAAATCTTTGCAAAAGTGGGGAAATATGGGCTTGGGGCGGTTAAACGCCCCAAAATTTATATGGCTTATTTGACAGTAAAGCTTCGCTGAGCTAGGTCGTAATCGTTTTGTCTTTCGTTATACATATTTTCAGTTGTGACCGCACCAAGCGAGCATTTGCCACCAAGTCTTACACGATAAGGTGTGTAAAGCATAGCCTCTCTCTTGTCACTATCTAGTGTATAAAAACTTAAGACTCGATCATCTTTTATGCTTTGATATTCAAGCTCAATGCTATCTTTAAGGCTCTTACTAAAGCCACTTAAATTTTCATTTATTGGCTCAAAGCAGCTGCTTACTATCTCGTTTATTACACCATTTTTAACCATAGCTTTAGAATTTATCACTATTTTTGAATAGACAACATCATTTACTCTTAGGCTGTCAAGACCTAGCTCTTTTCCTTTTTCATCGACAAACGTTCTATAAATATCAAGCTCTTTTGGCTCTATTTTGTGCTTGATCTCAAGTGGCACATAAGCGTAGCTTAAAATAGTGGCATATAGCTTGTTTTTACCAAGTGGCGTGATGGTAAAATTTCCATCTTTTGCTGTAAATGATACACTTAAAAGGCCATCAAATTCTTTGCTTTCGCCATTATAGCTAAGCTTAAATTTATTATTTTTCTCGCCAACATCTTTGCCAAAGTAGGCATTTAGCGCTCTAAGAGTAAAAGCGCGCTCCTGCGTTGAGCTTAGCTCATTTAAATTTGTTATCAAGAAATTTGCAAGATCATCTGAGTAGTCGTTTTTCTCAAAATATTTTGCGTGCAGATACAAGATAAATGCATTGTCTCTCATCTTTGAGCCAAAGCTAGAATAATCCCTGCTGTAATCAGCTATCTGAGCTTTTTTAATATCTTTTAGCGCCACCTTTGCTTCGTCATTTAAGCCATTTAGTTTCAAAGCTGCTGCCATTAGATATTTATTAAGTGCAGTCGTATTGTAAGCTTTGTGGTCATAAATTTTATTTAGCACCGATTTATCAGCAACATTTGCGCGGGAGCTTACATAAATAGCATATAGGGCTTCAATGTCTGTGTTTGTATATTTTAAGAGCGAATTTAATGCTCTTTGCTTTACATTTTTATTTAGCTCATATCCAGCCTCTTCAAGATCAAGCAGCACATCAGTTGCATAGATCGAAGCAAATGCATTTGTACTACCTAGATCGCTCCAGTAGCCAAAGCTACCATCTGGTTTTTGCATCTTAATTAGCTCACTCATACCGCTTGCAATAAATCTCTTTTGATCATTTTTTTCAAGCTCATCTTTTGGCCTTAAATTTAAAAGCGCAAGCAGTCTTGAGCTCCTTTGCTCCGCACATCCGTAAGGGTACTCGACTAAATTTTTAGAAGCTGCTAATAGCACGCTTGAGACCGAGCTTGACGCATCTATACTAACATTGTGAAAGCCTTTTGGAAGCGAGATCGTGCTCTCTTTGTCAAAGACGCTACTTTTTGCATAGGTGCTAATCGTATAAGGATTAACTACATCAAGTAAATTTTGAGCCGTTTTTGAGCTGTTTTTATCGCTTATTGTTATATTGTATTCGCCAGCTCCAGCTTCAAGAGCTGAAATTTTAAATGTAAAGGCTTTATTTTCAAGCGGCTTTAAATTCGCATTTTCTTTTGTTTTAATGCTTAAATTTTTACTGCTAGCCACTTTTATGGTTAAATTTTTATCCTCATTTGTTGTGTTTATGAGCCTTAAGTTTGCATTTAGCTCATCACCTTTTAACAGATAAACTAACGCGCTTGGCTTAATAATCACATCATCTTTTACTAAAATTTCTTTATTTACAGCGTTCATGCCAGTTTCATTATTTGCCACGACATCTACTCTAATGGCAGAGTTAAAGCCATTTGGCGTTTTAAACTCGTATGAAATTTCACCATTATCGTCAGCTTGAAGGCTTACTAAATTTGCGTATGTTTTTATATTTTTGCTATCAACCGGGCTAGCATGTTTTGCCATCTTTGCCTCCATAGCAAGTGCTGCCATATCGCCACCAAAGCTTAATGTCTTGCCCTCGACTTTATAGTTTGTGAGCATATTATAAATGTCATAGTCAAAGACACCATCTGGTAAAATTTTGTCAAAAAATTTAAGTGGATCGGCTGGCTTTTGTGACGTTATATCAAGCACGCCAACATCTGTGATAAATAAATTTACATAAGCTTTTGGCTTTGTTTTTAGTGAAATTTTTATATTTTCATCGCTTTTTGCTGTATTTGGCGCATCAAGGCTTAGATTAAGTATCCTTGATGACTTATCGGCCTTAGCATAAACCTTACCGTAAGTCCTAAATGGAGTTAATCCACCATCTGTCATGCGGTAGATATTTGCACTCACGTAAAGTCCGCTAAAATCAAAGTCAAGTTTAAATTTCACATTTGCTGAGTTATTTTTTATCTTAACAACTTTGTAAGCTTTCACGCCACCATCTTCAAGTGTAACAAGGGCGATGCCTTCTTTTATAGCTGAGCTTATATCAGCACTTAGTTCATCGCCTTTTTTGTAGATATTTTTATTTAGTTTGATTTGAGATTTGCTAAGCTCTTTTGTAGGTGCTAGAGTCGAGTAGTTGTAGCCACTTACGTCCATATCAAGGCTTGTACTTGCTCCACTTACTAGATTTGTAGCGATGATCACATATGAGCCACTTTGTGTAAATTTGTAGCTAAACTCGCCATTATCTTTATAAAAATTATCCACATCTTCTAGAGTTTGAAACCACTTTATATAGCCATTTGCATCTCTTTGGTATTGCCAAGTAACACGCTTTATTTCAAATTTTAAATTTGATTTTACGGCCTTTTGACTTGACATATCTACCACAACCGTTCTTATTTTTACATCTTCGTTTGGCTCAGCAAATGTCGTGCTTGCTGCGATACCAACCATATCTTTGTAAGGATAGAGAGTAAAGCTTTTTGTATCGCTTACATTTTTGCCATCATCATTTACATTGAAATTTATCACGCCTGTTATGATAGAAGAGGCATTTTTAGTGCTAAAGCTAAGATCTATCATTTGGCTTGATTTGCCATCTTTTGAAAGAGTGAGATCGTTTTCAAAAGATGGATAAGCGCTTGGTTTTAGCGTATTGTTTTTAAATTTATACTCTTTAAACTCGCTATTTTTATATTCATCATCAAAAAAGCTCACCTGCATGCTGCCATCAAGCTCGCTAGCAGCGCCACCAAAGAGATAGTTACTAGCTAGATTGGCTCTAACAAGCTCATTTGCGAAAAATTTATCTCTCTCAAGCGTTATCTCATTCTTTATCCTATTTGGCATAAAACTCTCAACAAAAAATGGCACATTTGAGATCACTTTGCTTGCATAAATTACTTGCATATTAAATCTACCACTTAGATCGCTTAGTATCTCTTTTTCAAAATTTACCATGCCAACGTCATTTGTATTTTTTGAAATTTCAGCACTACTTTTGCCTTGTGGATCGAAAAATTTTATCTTTATAGGCATATTTTTTAAAGGATTAAAATCTCTATCTCTTAGATAGATTGCACCCTTTAAACTCTCATTTGGTCTTATGATATTTGAAGCAAAATGAACGTAAGCATCGATACTCTCACTGGCATTTTGGCTCATAAATTTCGCTTCATTTAACGCTTCGTCTTCTTTTAAAATAAGAAAATTTTGCTCTTTTCCAAGAGAGACAACTACCGAAGAGATATCTTTATAAATATCTTTTTTGTTAAATTTAAAAACGCCTATATCATTTGTCGCACCAACTGCGATTTCTTCGTTTTTCTTGCCATAAATTTTTACATTTGCGTTTGGCAGCATTGTATTTTCGCCAAGACGATTTGCAAATACGAAAATTTCATCCTTGCCAAGCTTTGCATTTACGGCGATATCACTTAGATAGACTACTTTTGAGACGCTCTTATCTTTGCCGTAGTTTAAGTTTATCTTATAAACTCCGTCTCCAGCCCCGGCAAAGTCGAGTTTGATTTTATTTAGCGAAATTTCATTTAATGCGCCATCAAGTTTATAGCTTTTGCTTGCCACTTTTGTGCTGAAGTTGCTTAACTCTTCGTTATTGTCATTAAAATTTAAGAAATATCTAAAATTTTGATCGCTTAGCTTTTCAATGCTTACATTTAATTCAGGCAAATTTGCACTTCTAATACCGATTTCGCCAACACTTGAGATATATGGCTCATTATTTATAAAATTTGCAAATGGAGTAAAATTGCCAGTTACTACTTCATAGCTACTTTCTTCTCTTACTACATTTCTATCATCACCAAAACCGGGCTTAATGGTGATTTCATAACTATTTTGTGGCTTAAAATCGTCACTTGTGATATCAATGTAGTAATAATACTCGCTAAGCTCTGAGTTTTCTTCATAGTTGTCACTATATTTAACGTCACTAATGCTAAAGTTTTTTACACCTTTAATGTTTATAAATTTTTTTAAGTTAATATCGTCATCAAGCCAATTTTTTAGATAAATTCTAAAGCCCAAGATGCCATTATCAAGGCTCACTGGATAAATTTCTGGTATCTCAAGACTCTTTGCATTATCATTTATATTTGCGCTTTCTTCACTTATCTCATCGGCAAAATTTACTACCGTTTCACCTGAAAGCGTTGCACCGAATTTGCTCTCAAATTTTTCACCAAAATCAAAAACTGGATTGCTTAAATTTTTATCAAGGTTAAGCTCAAAGCTATTGTTAGAAAGCTCAATCGCTTTAAATTTTGCATCTTTTACGGCAATATTTTTGATAGCTTCAATATTTACTTCATCATTAAATTTAAGTATATATTTGCTATCGCTTATTTTTTCTATCTTTGTTAGCTCAAATTCTTTCGTGGCAAAACTAGCAGTGCTTCCATTTTCAAGCTTGCAGCTGTAATCCAAACCAGCATGCATATCTTTTGTAAAAAGTAGCAAGCTTTGACTATTAAATCTAACCGTACCATTTAATGCTGGTTGGCACAAAAGTAGCTTTTTATCGCTTAGCATACCAACAAAATTTTTATCGACTTTATCTTCTAGTCCAAACTCTACGCTTAGGGGCGATTTTATCTGTGCTGTACCATTTAGGCTCAAAGCATATAAATTTGTCATTCCCAAAAGTGCTAGAAGCGCTACTTTTTGCCACATTTTATCTCCTTATTTTTATTGTTATTTCACTTTGATTTGAGTTTTGATCAAGGCATTTTATGCTGTGCTCGCCAAGAGTTAGATCAAACTTTTTTTCGCTTGCATTTTCTATCTTAGAAAAGTTCAAATCATCTATTTTTAGGTAAATTTCATCGCCTAAAAACGCGTAGCATTTTACCATAACTTGTGTAATATTTTCATCTGTCACTATCTCTTCACCGTCATACGGATAGGCAAAAACTGGCTTTTTATCTTTAAAAATTTCAGCGCAAGGACTTTTTTGTATCTCATCTTTATCCAAAAGCTCATTTTTAACCAAAAAATCAAGCTCTTCGCCTCTTAAACTTTCGCACTTATCCTTTAAATCTACACCATTTATCCTATCATCAAACGCCATTTTTTTACACTTTTCATAGTTAAAAGCATCAAGGCAGGTTGGCAGCTTCTCTATGCCATCTGGCTCACTCATAAATTTTAACTTCTCTTTTTGAGCGATTATCTTAAACATATCAAAAAGGCTTTTTGATACGTCATTTAGTCCTGTTAGTTTATCAGTTTTACTGGCATTAAAATTTCCAATCCAAATAGCAATTGTGTAATTTTCATCAACGCCTATTGCGTAAAGATCACGCGAGCTTGCGCTTGTGCCAGTTTTAAAGGCGATCTTTGGTGTGTTTTGGGCGTACTGCCAAGCATTTTTTAGATATGACCTTGAGGCTTCGCTTAGCATTTTAGCGGTTAAATAGGCACTTTGAGGCGAGATTAGAGTTACATTTTTCTCTTCATTTTTGTAGTTTTTGCCAGCAAACTCAAGTGGTCTATAAATGCCGTCATTTGCATAAATAGTATAAAGATGAGCAAGATCAAGCAGGCTCATTTCAGCACTTCCAAGCGTTATAGAAGCTCCATAATACTCCTTATTTTCATCTACTAAATTTACCTTTTCAAGTAGTTCGTAAAGCGAATTGTCTTTTAGTTTTAAGTTTAAATTTATAACTGGGATATTGAGGCTAAAATTTAGAGCATCTTTTGTGCTTACGATACCTAAAAAATCATTACTAAAATTCTTTGGAGCATACTCTTTTATATAAATCTGCGTGTCAATTAACTGCGAATTTGGCGTTATAAGCCCGCTATCAAGCGCAAGTGAGTAGATAAAAGGCTTTAGCGTGCTACCGGTGTTTCGCTTCATATTTAGGGCTGAGTTTTTGCCATCCCGTGCGTGCTCATCGTGTGAGCCGATAAAAGCAACGACGCTCATTTTTTTATTGTCAATGACCACGGCAGCGGCATTGTTTGCATTCTTAGCCTTTAGCGAAAACATCGTATCTTTTAAAATTTTAAGCATATCTTTTTGTAAATTTAGATCCAAGCTCGCCTTTGAAATTTGGTTTTTAAAAGCGACATTTGCATAATCTTCCGCGGTTACGATAGCTTTTGCTCTTACATTTTTAAATGGCTCAGCCTGCGCTCTTTTAAAGGCGCTAAGATCGATTAAATTTGCCTTGTAAAGCATCTTTATGACTCTGTTTTTTAGAGCATTTATGTTTGAAACGCGGTCTAGTCTATTTTTATTTGGATTTTTTGGTATCGTGCTTAAAAGTGCGGCCTGAGCGTAGCTAAGCTCGTTTAGCTCCTTGCCAAAATAAAAAAAACTTGCCGCCTTTGCACCTTCGATATTGCCACCATATGGAGCTAAATTTAGATAAAAATTTAAAATTTCATCCTTGCTAAAGTGAAGCTCGAGCTGAAATGCTCTAAAAATTTCTCTTATCTTATTTTTATAGCTCCTCTCATTTGGTTCAAGCATCCTTGCCACTTGCATCGTGATAGTGCTAGCACCTATGCGGTTGTCGCTTCTTAGGTTGTGAAAAAATGCTCTAAAAATGGAGGCAAAATTTACGCCAAAATGGTAGTAAAAGTATCTATCTTCAAAAAGTACGACGCATTGTTTTAGCGAGTTTGGGAAGCTTTGCTCGTGAAATCTCCAAATTCCATCGCTACTAAGCTTCATATTTATGATCTCGCCATTTTTATCAAGCAAAATTTTGGCTTCATCTTTTTTAAGTGCGTCTAAATTTAGTGGATAAATTTGATCAAATATCAAAAAAATAGCGACCACTAAAGCCAAAAATAGGGCAAGGAATTTTAGAAATTTAAACTTTTTCATCCGCGTGATTATAGCTGTTAAAGTTTAAGTAGCTATAATTAGGCCTTTTTAAAAAGAGGAAACAATGCCCTTATCTAGGTTAAACAAAGAACAATACACCGCCGCAACTGCGCCATTTGGACACAATCTCATCATCGCTTCAGCTGGCACTGGCAAGACTAGCACGATTGTCGCTCGCATCGCTCATCTTTTAAATTTAGGCGTAAAGCCAGAGAAAATTTTGCTTCTAACTTTTACAAACAAAGCAGCCAGCGAGATGATAGAGCGCTTAAATAGGTATTTTGATAAACAAGTCACCTCCAAAATCACCGCAGGCACCTTTCACTCGGTATCATTTTCGCTTCTAAAAAGCCTTGATAAAGGCGTCACGCTAAAGCAGCCAAGCGAGCTAAAGACGCTTTTAAAAAGTCTTGTTGAGAGGCGTAAATTTTACCATTTAAGCGACGTCAAACCTTACGGTGGAGCTTATCTATACGATCTTTACTCGCTATTTCAAAACAGCGAGCAAGGCACAACATTTGGCAAATGGATAAGCGATAAGAGCGAAGAGCAGGGCGTTTATGCTGAAATTTATGAAGATGTTTTAGAGGAGTTTGAGGCTGAGAAGGCTAAATTTTCTTACGCTGATTTTAACGACCTTCTTATCAAAATGCGCGACGAGCTAAAAAAGGGGGCAAATTTAGCTTATGATGAAATTTTGATCGACGAGTATCAAGACACAAACACCCTTCAAGGCAGCCTAATAGACGCATTTAAGACAAAGAGCCTCTTTTGCGTGGGCGATTTTGACCAGAGCATTTATGCATTTAACGGCGCAAATATCGAGATCATTGGCTCATTTAAAGATCGCTTCCCAAACGCAAATATCTACGCTTTAAATGTAAATTACCGCTCAAGCTCAAGCATCCTTGCCCTTGCAAATAAGGTGATAAATAACAACCCAAGGCTTTATGAAAAGCACCTCACAGTTAGCCGAGATGGAAATTTCAAGCCTCCAAGGCTGCTTGTCTATAACGAGCTTTTTGATCAGTATCAAAATATCGCTGATATCATCTCGCTCTCGCCATTTAATAGAGAAAATATCGCCATAATTTTTAGAAATAACTCATCAGCTGATGGCATCGAAGTCGCGCTAAAAGAGCGAGGCATCGGCTCAAAGCGAAAGGGTGGGGTGAGCTTTTTTGAGAGCCGTGAGATCAAGGCGCTCATCGACATCATGGGAATTTATGTCAATCCAAAAGATATAATGGCATTTATCCACATCTGCGAATACGCAAAGGGCGTTGGCAGCGCAGTTAGCAAAGAAATTTTTGATGCACTTCTTAAGCTTGGGCATGGAAATTTGATAAAAGGGATAGTTGAGCCAGATGAGAGCGTAAATATCTCATCAAACAAAAGGCGAAACTATCAGCTGGGCCTTTTTGACGACCTTGACGAATTTGCCGAAGTTTCAAGGTTTTCTAAGCTTGGCTTTAGCGATAAATTTCTAGGCCACCCGGTGCTAAAACTACAAAAGCTAAGCGAGAGTGGGGCGCAGTTTTTATATGAAATTTACAACTTTTTAAGAGGCATGAGAAATATCACAAAGCCAGCCACAATGATAAATGAGATAAAAACTAGCAAAATTTACTCGTTAATCGTTGAAAATCTCAGTACAAAAAGAGCAACTCTAAAAAACGGCAATGTCGATCTTGCGCTCAAAGAAGAGGTCAAAGAGCGCATAATGGCAAAGAGCGTGGTGCTAAGCGAGCTAGCTAAAAAATATCAAGATATCAGTAAATTTTACAACTTCTTAGCCCTTGGAAGCAACGAGATGAGCGAAGGGCAGGGGGTTAGCCTACTTAGCGTGCATGCGAGCAAGGGGCTTGAGTTTGACCAAGTTTTCATCGTAGATCTCGCACAAAACCGCTTTCCAAATTTAAAGCTAATGAGCATGGGCGGCAGCCTAGAGGAGGAGAGGCGGCTCTTTTACGTAGCAGTAACTAGGGCAAAAGACGAGCTATATCTTAGCTACGCAAAATACGACAAGATAAAGAAGGTGACCTACCAGCCAAGCAGGTTTTTGATAGAGGCTGGCATGGCAAAAGAGGAAGCTTAAAGAGTGTTTACTCTTGTGAAGTAGAATTTACCAATTTTTTACAAAGAGAAGCGATGAAAAAATCTAAAATTTTAATAATCCTGCTTATTTTAGGCGTCGGTGGATATTTTATCTACGATAAATTTTTCAATATAAAAGACGAAAAGGTGGAATTTATCACCAAAAAGGCAAAGAAAGGTTCATTCAGTAAAAAAGTTGATGCCACTGGAGAAATTTTCGCCACAGAGCTAGTTGATGTGGGTGCTCAGGTGAGCGGCCAGATAAAAAAGCTCTATGTTAAGCTTGGAGATCAGGTCAAAAAAGGCGATATGATCGCAAGTATCGATAGCTCGACCCAGCAAAATAGCATAGACAATAAAGAAGCACAGCTAGCCATCTACAAAGCTCAGCTTGAAAGCGCAAAAGTGGCTCTAAATATCGCAAAAACGCAGTTTGATAGAGAAAATGCACTTTTTGCCAAAAACGCCACTTCAAAACAAGAATTTGAAAGTGCAAAAAATACTTATAGCACAAATAGCGCCAAGATAAAGGAGCTCGAGGCTCAGATAAAGCAGACAAATATCGAGCTAAGTACGGCTAAGATAAATTTAGGCTACACAAAGATCACCGCTCCAAGAGATGGCATAATAGTAAGCGTGCAGGTCGAAGAGGGACAAACCGTAAATGCTAATCAAACTACGCCAACTATCGTAAAGATCGCAGATCTAAGCTATGTTAAGATGAAGATGCAAATAGCTGAGGGTGACATCACAAAAATAAAGGTTGGCACACCAGTTGAATACTCGATCCTCTCTGAGCCAACGAAGAAATTTCAAACAACGGTTAGCTCGATTGACCCTGGCTTAACGACATTAAGCGATGGTAGCTACGGCTCTAGCAGTAGTAGCAAATCTACAAGTTCAAGCACTTCAAGCAACTCAGCTGTTTATTATTACGCGCAAAGCATAGTTGAAAATAAAGATAAAATTTTAAGAATAGGCATGACAACACAAAATGAGCTTTTAATAGCAAATGTAAAGGACGCTATCATCGTACCAAGCATCGGCATTAAAAGAGATGAAAACGGCACATTTGTCTATGTTCTAAAAGATGGCAAAGCGGTAAAAACATCGGTAAAAACTGGTATAAAAGATAACCTCGATACGCAGATCATTAGTGGCGTAAACGAGGGCGATGAGATCATCACATCACAAGGCTCAGCAAGCGAAATAGCCAAGATGATCGAAAAAGAAAATAAGAAGTTTTAAGTGATAAGTCTAAAAAATATCACAAAAAGCTTTAAGCTTGGCGATAATGAGATAGAAATTCTTCATGGCATAAATTTAGAGATAAAAAAGGGCGAATTTATAGCCATTATCGGTCAGTCTGGCTCTGGTAAATCAACGCTTATGAATATCCTTGGCTGCCTTGATAGCCCAAGTGGCGGGCAATACTTGCTAGATGGCAAAGATATATCAAAATTTGATAGCGACGCACTTGCTAAGCTTAGGCGAGATAAATTTGGCTTTATATTTCAAAGATACAACCTTCTTAGCACGATGAATGCCCTTGAAAACGTAGCCCTTCCTAGCATATACGCAGGTGCAAACAAGAGCGAGCGAGAGAAAAGAGGGATGGAGATCTTAGACTCTCTTGGTCTTAGCGAAAAAGCAAAAAATTTACCAAATAAACTCTCAGGCGGACAACAACAAAGGGTCTCCATAGCAAGGGCGCTGATGAATGGTGGCGAGATTATCTTGGCTGATGAGCCAACTGGTGCGCTTGATAGCAAAAGTGGGCTAAGAGTGATGGAAATTTTAGTTGATCTTTACAAAAAAGGCCACACCATCATCATCGTCACACACGATCCAAAGATCGCTGAGTATGCGAGTAGGGTGATCGAGATAAAAGATGGCAACATCGTAAGTGATAATATAAAAAATAGTGAAATTTTTGAGGCCAAAAAGCAAAACCAACCAGAAAAGAGCAAATTTACCTACTATAAAGATCAGCTAATTGAAAGCTTTAAAATGTCGGTAAATGCGATGCTAGCTCATAAATTAAGATCGCTTCTTACTATGCTTGGCATTATAATTGGCATCACGGCGGTCATTAGCGTCGTGGCCCTTGGCAAAGGCTCACAGGAGCAAATTTTAGCTGGCATCAGAAAGATCGGTACAAATACGATCGATATCATGCCAGGAAAAGGCTTTGGCGATATGCTCTCAGGTAGGGTAAAAACGCTCTCTATAAGTGACGCAAATATGCTCTCAAAGCAGTCATTTCTGGACTCAGTCACTCCAAATACAAGCACTTCAGGTGTACTAACGTATGAAAATATCTCCTTAACAGCGACGCTAAAGGGCGGTGGAGTAGGGAGCTTTGATGTAAATGGACTAAAGCTAGAAAAAGGAAGAATTTACGATGAGGACGAGGTTTTAAACTCAGATTCTGTCACATTAATAGATCAAAATACCAAAAACAGTATATTTAAAAACGAAGATCCGATCGGCAAGATCATACTTTTTAATAAAAAGCCACTTCGCATTATAGGCGTTTTGCAAAAAGATGAGTTTAAAGTCGGTGATGCTAGCTCACTTAAAATTTATGCTCCATACACGACTGTGATAAACAAGATAACGGGAGATAAATTTATTAGCTCAATAACTGTAAAAGTAAATGAGAGCGTAAATGCTCAGATCGCAGAAAAGAGCCTAACCGATCTTTTAACGATAAAACACGGCAAAAAGGACTTCTTCACAAGAAATTCTGACAGCATCAAGCAAACTATCGAAGAGACCATCTCAACCATGCGCCTTCTCATCTCAAGTATCGCCGTCGTTTCGCTAGTAGTTGGTGGCATAGGCGTCATGAACATCATGCTAGTCTCAGTCACCGAGCGCACCAAAGAGATAGGCATAAAAATGGCGATCGGAGCCAGACAGAGCAACATCTTGCAGCAGTTTTTGATAGAGGCGGTGCTACTTTGCTTAATCGGCGGAGCCATCGGCATCGTCCTATCCTACGCTATCGGCTACATCTTTAACAACTTCTTAAACGGCTTTAGCATGATCTTTTCAAACGGCTCGATCGTGCTTGCACTTGTCACATCGATGGCGATTGGCATCATCTTTGGCTACATGCCTGCCAAAAACGCCTCAAAACTAAATCCAATAGATGCGCTTTCAAGGGAGTAATATGAAATTTCTAAGCCTAGCTTTAGTGCTCGTTTTAGCGGTTGCGCTGTTAAAAATATAGATGAAAACTACAAGCAAATTTTACTTGAAGATAACGCCAGCCGTGAGCTAAATTTAGACACTTCTTGGTGGAAGCAGTATCAGCAAAGCTACCTTGATGAGCTTGTAGCTCTTGCGCTTAAAAACAACACCGACCTTGCAAAAGCTGCGATAAATGTAAATAAAGCACTCGCTCAAGCTGGCGTTTTGCAGGCAAATCTCATCCCAAGCTTTAACGCCAGCATCGAGGCAACAAGTAGCAAAAACATAAAAGAGGGCGGCGCTTCTAGTAGAAATTTTGGCTCAAGCATAGGGCTTAGCTACGAGCTTGATCTTTGGCAAAAGCTAGCAAACAGCAAAGACGCAGCGATCTTTGAAGCAGATGCTAGCAAATTTGATCTGGAAGCTAGCAAACTAAGCGTGATAAACTCCGTAGCAGATGCTTATTTTCAAATTTTATATCTAAACGAGAGCATAAAAACTTATGAGCAAATTTTAGAAATTTATAATGAGCTAAATAAGATAGTTGGGCTTAAATTTGAGCTTGGCAAAGAGGAAGCGCTAAGCCTAAAACAGATAAATTCACAGCTTTTAAGCGCTCAAAACAAGATAGAAAGTGCCAAAAAAGAGCTTGTGAGCGCTAAAAAAACGCTTAGGATTTTGCTAAATGAGAGGCCAGATTTTGAGCTTAAATTTGAGGGCCTCACGCTAAGTCCTGTAAAAAAAGTGGGCGTTGATCTAGAAGTGCCAACAAGCGCCATAGCAAACCGGCCTGATCTAAGAGCGGCCATTTACCGCATAGAAGAGGGTATCTCAAACTACAAAGCGAGCCAAAAAGAGTTTTATCCAAGCATCACGCTAGGAGCCAGCCTCAAAAGCAGCACCGACAAAAAAGACGAAGCGTTTAATTTTAAATTTCTAAATGGAAACATTGCTTTAAATTTGCCATTTTTAAACTACCACAAGCTAAAGTCAAATTTGAAAGTAAGCGAGGTAAATTTTGAGCTTGCAAAACTAAACTACATAAGCACTCTAAATAGCGCATTAAACGAGGTAGATGCTTTTTATAAAGGCTACTTAAACGACGAAGCACTACTTGCTAACTACCAAGAGCAGATAAAAAACTACGAGGAAATTTCAAAAATTTACGAGATAAAGTACTCCTACGGCAAGGTCGAGCTAAAGCAGTTTTTGGAGGCTAAAAATAGCGAACTAGAAGCCAAAATAGGGCTACTAAAGGCAAAATACACACTCTTACAAGACGAGCTAAATATCTATAAAGCCATGGCTGGTAAATTTAAGCAGTTTTTGTAAGGTTAGTGCTCTGCGCTTAAAAGCAAGAACCACAAACTCCAAAGATAGCTCTTGCTCACTTTTTCAAAATAGGGTATATCAAATTTTAAGTTATATATAAGATAAATACAAATTTCACATTTTTTGAAAAGTGTAAAATTTAACTAATTTTCTTACAAATATTTTTATGTCAAATTTAATGGATAAATTAAAATCATACAAAAGATAAAATCCAAAATAAGCCTATAAATCAATATTTAAATTCATATAAAAGAAAAAATAAGAAAATTAAAATAACAATTTGAAAATTATAGTTTTCAATACAAATATACAAAAAAGCTTGTGTTTTATCTTTTAACATATTCATATAAGTATTATGCTTTTAAAATTATATTTTTAAAATGAAAGTCGTATTTGATTTTTCGAAAACTTACACACATTTAAAAGTAAGTTTTCGAAAATTAGAAGTTTTATAAGATTGTAGATTTTAAGCCAAAAGCTCTTTTGCGATCATACTTATGCGTTTTGCTTCAGCACTTGCTCCGATCTCATCTTTTGCCATTTTCATTACGGCACCTAAATTTTTACCAGCTCTTTCAATAATCTTTTTTATTTTTTCTTTAAGCTCTTCATCACTTAGTTGTGCTGGCAAATATGCCTTAATAAGCTCAATCTCGCCCTGCTCTTTTTTAGCCAAATCCTCTCTAGCACCTTTTATATAAAGCTCAACTGAGTCAGCCCTCTTTTTGATCTCCCTTTGAAGTAGCGGAAGTACCACTTCATCAGTCATTTTAACCCTTTGATCGACTTCGACCTGCTTAAGTGCTGCATTTAGCGTTCTTAAAGTATCTCTTTTAAACTCATCTTTTGCCTTCATAGCCTCTTTTATATCAGCCAAAATTTGCTCTCTTATACTCATTTCCTCTCCTTTAAATTTTTGAAATATTAACTAAAAATTTGTGATAATTTCTTGAAATTTTCCTTGCAAATAGGTCACCCCAACACCTTCTCTAAGCCCATCGTCGATAACTATAAATTTCGCATTTTGCCCGTTTAGTAGCTCCTCTAAAAGCAGTGTCCCAGCGATGAGCGGATATTTTCTGTTTCTTCCAACCGCCACATCAGCGCTCTTATCGTCCATCTTTAAAAGCTCATTTATAAACCAAGCAAGATCGTCATTTTTAAGCTCATATCCGCTCACTTTTTTTGGATCATAGCTTTCGTAGTTTAGCCCAAGCTTTAGTACTGCGATAGTGGTCGGTACGCCAGAAGTTAGCACGATAAGTCTATTGTTGAGGCTTGTTAAAAATTCCCTTGCCTCTTTTGTATAAATTTTTGCATTTTCTTGCATCAGATCAAGCGTCTTAAACCTCTCGTAAAAGGTGATGATGCCAAATTTAAAGCTTATAAATTTTCCCTCTTCGCCTATCTCTGAGCTTGCACCGCCGATGTCGATGATGCTAAATTTATCATTTATGCCAAGCTTTCTTAAGGAATTTTGCACGCCTAAAAATGTAAGTTTTGCTTCAGCTTGCCCGTCAATGATATGAAAATTTATGCCAAATTTCTCTCTTATCTCGCTAAAAATTTTCCCGCTATTTGACGCTACCCTAAAAGCCTCAGTCGCGACTGCTACGCATTTAAATTTATCAAAGTCAAATTTACTTTTAGCCTCCGATATCGCTTCAAAGAGCCTATTTTTAGACTCATCTGCTATCTTGCCACTTTCATTTAGCCCTCTAGCAGCTCCTACTATCTTTTCATAAATTTGCTCATTACTAAAGGCATTTTGTTCTTTTTTGACAAGTGCTACACGAAATGTGTTTGAGCCAAGATCGATCGCTATAACCAAAATTTATCCTTAAAATTTTTTGTAGATTCTAACATATGATAATTTAGTATCATTTAAAGTTGAAAAATTCTAAAAACTTTAATATTTTTCAAGATATAATCCCTATCAAAAACCTTATAAGGGGGCCTGATTGCTTCGAGATAACTTATTGGCATTTGTTATTTTTGCAATTTGTAGCGTTGGATTTTTCGTTTGGGGCTATCAGTATATCCCGACAAATAACTACTTTTTATTCTTGATCGCTGGCATGTTTGGTCTTTTTATGGCCTTTAACATCGGTGGAAATGACGTTGCAAACAGCTTTGGTACAAGCGTTGGCGCTAAGACTCTTACGCTTAAGCAAGCTCTCATCATCGCAGCCATTTTTGAGCTTAGCGGTGCGATATTTGCAGGATCAGAGGTTACAAATACGATTAGAAACGAGATCGTGAAATTTCCAAGCGATCTAAACCCGATAAAATTTGTCATCATCATGATCTCAGCCCTTCTTAGCTCTGGGCTTTGGCTCTTTTATGCGTCTAAAAAAGGTCTACCAGTCTCGACCACTCACTCGATCGTTGGCGGTATCGTTGGTGCAGGACTTGCTATGGGTTTTATGATAAAAGATCCAGAACCATTTAGCATGGTCTCATGGAGTGAGATCGGTAGGATCGCCGTTAGCTGGGTTATCTCACCACTGCTTGGCGGCGTGATGTCTTACATAATATTTGGTTATGTAAAAAGTAAGATTATCGAGCCAACACATGAACTTAAAATGAATCTAAAGGCGCTAAAGGCTGAGAGAAAAGCATATAAAGAAAGCTTCATAAAAACACTAAAAACAAAGCCGGCTGAGGAGCAAATAGCTACTCTTTCAAAGATCGCAGTTATCGATGAGGACGAGATCGAAACCACTGAATACAGCGAGTATCGCTCAAAAATCCGCATTATGAAAGATGGTGAAAAAGAGGTAGATACTTTTAAAGCGATGAAAAAGCATATCCCAATTATCGCTGGATTTGCCGCGATGGTGATCTCGTCGATGATGCTTTTTAAAGGGTTGGAGCATATAAATTTAGCCTTTAGCATCATCCAAACTATCTGGATCATCTTTGTTATTGGGGCTCTAGCATATCTTGCAAGCCTTGCTATCATAAATGTCATGAGCAAAAATGATAGCGAAAAGAGCATCAATAGAATTTTTTCATGGTTTCAAATTTTTACCGCTTCATCTTTTGCATTTTCACACGGTGCAAACGATATCGCAAATGCAGTTGGACCATTTGCAGCCGTACTTGACGTGCTAAAAACTGGCTCTATAAACGAAAGCTCACCCATACCAAGCATCGCAATGGTAACCTTTGGTATCTCGCTTGTCGTTGGGCTTTGGTTTTTAGGCAAAGAGGTGATCACTACTATCGGCTCAAAACTAGCTGAAATTTTACCTACGACCGGCTTTAGCGCTGAGCTTGCCTCAAGTATCGTTATACTTCTAGCCACAAAGCTTGGCATACCAGTTAGCTCGACTCATATCCTAATAGGCGCAGTTTTAGGCATCGGCATCGTAAATAAAAATGCAAACTGGAAAATGGTAAGACCAATCATACTAGCTTGGCTCATCACGCTTCCAGCAGCTGCTATCTCATCGGCTATATTTTATTTTGCCCTTGCTAAATTTTTAGGCGTTTAGTCATATTTTTAAATAGCAAAACCGCCCTATTTTTAGATATTTTTTGTATAAATTTTATATGAGAGCTTGGCAAGTCAAGTTCAACCTGCCAAGTAAATTTGAAGTTATTTTTTCTTAATGATAATCTTCTCGCCATCGCTATCAATGGTGATCTCATCGCCACTTTCAAGCTCATCTTTTAAGATCATATCAGCGATCTTATCTTCAACTAGCTCATAAAGCGCTCTTCTAAGAGTCTTGCGCCATAAACTATGTCAAAACCAGCTTTTGCAATAAATTTCTTAGCCTCTTCGCTTAAAACTGCCTTGATACCGCGGTTGTGAAGAGTTTTTTCAAGCTCTTTAAACATGATCTCAACGATAGATATCAAGCCTTGCTCGTTTAGAGGATTAAAGATGATAGTATCATCAAGCCTATTTAAAAACTCAGGTTTAAAGTAGTTTTTAAGCTCGTTTTTAACAGCCACATCGCGGTCTTCGCCCTTTAGCTCCATTATGAAATTTGAAGCGATGTTTGAAGTTAAAATGATGATAGTGTTTTTAAAATCAACCGTTACGCCTTTGTTATCAGTCGCGCGTCCATCATCTAAAATTCCCAAAAGTATGTTAAATACATCCTTGTGAGCCTTTTCAACCTCGTCAAAAAGTATGACTGAGTATGGTCTTCTGCGAACCGCCTCTGTTAGCTGACCGCCCTCATCGTAGCCTACATATCCTGGAGGCGCACCAAGAAGCCTGCTCACGCTATGTTTTTCCATATATTCGCTCATATCAAAGCGGATAAGCGCCTTCTCATCGTCAAATAAGAACTTAGCCAAAGCCTTAGCTGACTGAGTTTTACCAACGCCTGTTGGTCCAAGGAATAAAAACGAACCAATAGGCCTTTGACCTTCATTTAGCCCTGCTTTGTTTCTCTTAACAGCACGCGCAAGTGCGTGTAATGCGTCATCTTGACCGACAACACTCTCTCTTAGATGCTCTTCGATGTGTAGATACTTCTCTTTTTCGCTTGTTAGCATCTTCTTAACTGAAATTCCAGTCCATTTGCTCAAAATTTCAGCTACAAGCTCTTCATCGACTTGATTTTTAAGAAGTACGCCCTCTTTTTTCATGCTCTCCCATTTTTCTTCAAGCTCGTGTTTGTGCTTTTTAGCGTCAGCTATCTTGCCGTATTCTATCTCGCAGCCTTTTGAAGATCGCCATTTCTTTTTGCTATCTCAGCTTGTGATTTTAGGCTATCGATCTCTTTTGTTGCTTTTGAAATTCCGCCAAAAACGGCCTTTTCGTTTTCAAATTTTGTATCAAGCGCTAGCTTTTTCTCGTTTAGGTCAGCTATCTCTTTTTCGATCTCGCCAAGTCTTTCTTTATTTTTATCCGCATCCTCCATCTTTAGAGCTTCTTTTTCTACTTGAAGCGTTACGATCTCGCGTTTTATCTTTGAAAGCTCGTATGGCTCGCTCTCTATTTGCATCTTAAGCTCAGCTGCTGCCTCATCTATAAGGTCGATCGCCTTATCTGGCAAGAAGCGATTTGCGATGTAGCGGTCACTTAGCCTTGCTGCGGCAACTAGCGCACTATCTGTTATCGTGATACCGTGATGAACTTCAAGACGCTCTTTTATGCCACGTAAAATTTGAAGTGCTTCATTTACGCTTGGCTCTTTAACGTCTATTGGCTGAAAACGTCTTTGAAGCGCTGCATCTTTTTCAAAGTATTTTCTATACTCTTTTAATGTCGTCGCACCAACAGCGTGAAGCTCGCCACGTGCAAGAGCTGGTTTTAGGATATTTGCCGCGTCCATTCCGCCCTCGCTCGCACCAGCTCCAACGATGGTGTGAATTTCATCTATAAAAAGTATGATGTTACCAGCTTTTTTAACCTCGTCAATGACAGCTTTTAGCCTATCTTCAAACTCGCCTCTATACTTTGCGCCAGCTACGACTGCACTCATATCAAGCGCGATGACACGCTTGTTTGCAAGGCTTGTTGGCACATCACGAGCGACTATCTTTTGAGCCAAGCCTTCAACGATGGCAGTTTTACCAACGCCTGGCTCACCAAGCAAGATAGGGTTGTTTTTGCTCTTTCTTATTAAAATTTGCATCATCCTAGTGATCTCTTCATCACGGCCGATGACTGGATCAAGCTCCTTATTTAGCGCTTTTTGCGTGAGGTCGATACCAAATTTCTCTAAGCTATCAAGGGTATCATCACCAGTTTGGCTATCTATCTTTTTACCGCCTCTTATGCTCTCAAGGTTCTTTTTGATCTCTAAGATGTCACAAAATTTACTTAAAATTTGTTTGATCTCACTAAGCTCAAGAGATGAAATGATCCATGTATCAACAGCTATGTAGCTATCGCCCATGCTTACCATCAAAGCTTTTGCATTTTCAAGAGAATTTATAAGCTCTCTTGAAACTGAAACGTTATCTTTTGTAACGTTTGAGCTACTTGGAAGTGAAGAAATTTTACTTTTTACTTCAAGCTCGACAGCGTCTTTACTTACATTCATTTTATTAAACACTTGGTTTAAAATGGAATTGCTATCTGCAAGCAAAGCCCAAAAAATATGAAGCGGAACAACTTGCGGATTTTTAGAAAATATCGCTAAACTAATACCTTTTTCAAGAGTTTCTTGCATCTGAGCTGTTAAATTTTCTGTTATATCAGCCATTAAATCTCCTTGGATTATTTTATATGGTCGCCATTATATAACTTTAGTCTTATATTGTCAAGTATTTTTATAATGCTTGTCACTCTTTTTATTTAATTGCTAAAATTTGCTGTTATAAATTTGTATCACAAACTATCTAAAAGCAAAAATATAAGCTTAAATTTATACTTTTTTTAGCCAAAAGCTAATAGAATTGAGCCAAAAATTATAGGAGAAATTTTGAATAAATTTAGTAGATTTTTTGCACTAAAAATTACAGGTGCTTTGCTTATTTCAAGCATAGCAGTGAATGCACTTTTTGCAAAGAGTGAAGACGAAGCAAGTGCGAAGCTTGAAGCACTTTCAAAGCTTACAAAAACAATTTCAACCGTTGAAAAATACTATGTTGATGACATTAAATTTAAAGAGATAATTGACAAAGCCATAGCTGGTTTAATGCAAAATTTAGACGCTCACTCAAGTTTTTTAAACGAAAAAGCCTACAAAGATATGCAGGTACAAACAAGCGGAGAATTTGGTGGCCTTGGCATAACAGTTGGTATGAAAGATAGCGCACTAACCGTTATCTCACCGATAGAAGATACCCCAGCTGATAAAGCAGGTATAAAATCGGGCGACATTATCTTAAGGATAGATGGGAACTCAACTATCGGCACAACGATAGATGAAGCTGTAAATAAAATGCGTGGCAAGCCAAAAACTCCAATAACTATCACAATTTTGCGAAAAGGTGAGCAAAAACCATTTGATGTAAAGATCATAAGAGATCTAATAAAGGTTGAGTCTGTCTATGCAAAAATGATAGAAAATGACAACATTCTTTACGTGCGTGTTACAAATTTTGACAAAAATGTTGTTACAAAGGTAAAAGAAGCGATCAAAGAGTATCCAAAAGCAAGTGGCATCATACTTGATCTTAGAAACAATCCTGGCGGACTTTTAAATCAAGCTGTCGATCTAGTTGATCTTTTTGTAGATAACGGCGTCATCGTCTCTCAAAAAGGTCGCGACGCATCTGAAAATGTAGAGTATAAAGCAAGTGCTAGTAAAACTCTTTCAAAATTGCCGCTTGTTGCACTAGTAAATGGCGGAAGTGCTAGTGCTAGCGAGATCGTAAGCGGCTCACTTCAAGATCATAAACGTGCTGTAATAATCGGCGAAAATACCTTTGGCAAAGGAAGCGTTCAAGTAATCCTTCCAATAGACGACACCGAAGCATTAAGGCTAACCATCGCAAGATACTACTTGCCGAGTGGTAGAACTATCCAAGCAGTTGGCGTAACACCTGATGTAGTCGTGCATCCTGGTAAAGTGCCACAAAGCGACGATAGTGCGTTTAGCATCAAAGAAAATGAGCTAAAAGCGCACCTAAAAAGCGAGCTAAACAAGATAAATCCTACAAGCGAGGGCAATAAAACTAAAGCAAAAGATGATAAAAAGATAATTACGCAAAAAAAAGTTGATGAAGATATTCAATTAAAAACAGCGATTGACACGATCAAAATTTTAAAAATAAAACAATAAATTAGAAGGAGATCTCCATGCAAAAAAGAGAGCTTATTTACGAGGGAAAAGGTAAAAAAATGTATGCCACAGACGATGCAAATCTGCTTGTGGCTGAATTTAAAGACGATCTAACAGCATTTGATGCTCAAAAAAGAGGCAACGAAGCTGGTAAAGGCGCATTAAATAATAAAATTTCAACACAGCTTTTTAAGCTTTTGGAGAGTAAAGGCATCGTGACTGACTTAGTTGAGACTATTAGCGACACTGAACAAGTAGTCAAAAAATGCGAGATCATACCTCTTGAAGTTGTTGTTAGAAATATCGCAACTGGTTCACTAAGCAAAAGACTTGGCATAAAAGAAGGCACAGTTTTACCTTTCACACTTGTCGAGTTTTACTACAAAAACGACGATTTGCATGATCCATTAGTTACTGATGAGCACTGCATCATTATGGGCCTAGTAAAGAGCGAAAAAGATCTTCAAACTCTAAGACATACAGCAAGAGAGATTAACTCTATATTATTTAAATTTTTTGCCGAAAGAGATCTAAAACTAGTTGATTTTAAAATAGAATTTGGTATCGACAAAGATGGCAATATCATTCTAGCCGATGAAATAAGCCCTGATAGTTGTAGATTCTGGGATGCTAAAACCAATGAAAAACTTGACAAAGATAGATTTAGACAAGACCTTGGTAGCGTAAAAGTCGCTTACGAAGAAGTTTTAAGAAGAATTTTATCGTAAGGACAAAAATGAAAGCTGTTGTAAATATAGCATTAAGAAGTGGGGTCCTTGACCCTGCTGGCAAAGCAGTGGAGCATGCTTTAAATTCTCTTGGATTTAGCGGTGTATCAAATGTCAGGATAGGCAAACAAATTGTTTTAGACATAGACGAGAACGATAAAGCTAAAGCAAACGAGCAGCTAAAAGTGATGTGTGAAGAACTTTTAGCAAATACCGTTATCGAAGACTATGAGATCGTGTTATGAAAGTAGCGATTATACTTTTTCCTGGCACAAACTGCGAAGAAGACACAGCTCACGCATTTAAATTACTTGGCTGCCAAACACAGATCATTTGGCACAAAGAAGATAAGATTGATGCTGATCTAGTCGTACTTCCAGGTGGTTTTAGCTATGGAGATTATCTAAGAACAGCTGCAATAGCTAAATTTAGCCCAGCGATGCAAGCTGTAAAAGAGCATGCAAAAAAAGGCGGCTATATCTTAGGAATTTGCAATGGTTTTCAGATGCTGCTTGAGCTTGGACTCTTAAAGGGTGCGATGAGAAGAAATGAAAATTTAAATTTCGTCTCAAAATATCACCACCTAAAAGTAATCTCAAATAACAATAAATTCTTAGCAAATTTAGCCAAAAATGAAGTAGTTAATATCCCTATTGCTCATGGCGAGGGTAACTATTATACTGATGAAAACACTCTAAAAAGCCTTTATGACAACGATCAAGTATTACTAAAATACTGTGATGCCAAAGGTAATGAAATAAATCCAAACGGCTCAGTCGACAATATAGCTGGAATTTGCGATGAGAGTAAAAAGATTTTTGGTCTTATGCCTCATCCTGAGCGTGCTTGTGAGAAAATTTTAGGTACAGATGATGGTATGAAGATACTAAAAGGTCTAGTTTGGTAAAACATTTTCTTTTTATCTCCCTACTCGTACTAAATTTATTTGCTGTAAATACCGACGAAGTAAGCGTTTTTGATATGATGGATGAAGCCAGGGAGGATAAATTTGTAAATAGTCCTGCCGCAAAGCCAAAAACTCAAAAATCGCCAAAAGAACAAGATTTTTCAAGAAAATTTGTGTCACCACAGCCAGAACGTATCACTCCAGAGCAGATGCGAAACATCGTGCCAACAAACGAGCCAGATATTAGCGTTCCAGACAATCAAGTATATGACAAGATCAAAGTAAAAGAGCTTCTTTTAAAAGCCACAAATGTGCCAAAAAATGTTGTTATAGGAGAAATTTTTAGTGTTGAGATAGTGGCTGATACACAAAATGACTTTGAGTTTGAGTTTGAGACACAGCTTGATGAAACAAATATCAAATGGCTAAATAAGAAAAATTTTCAATGGGTAAAAAGCGAAGACAATAAATATGTAGGTACTTTTTATCTTGAGGCAACAAACATTGACGCAAAGACTTTAAAAGTTAGCTTAACCATAAAAAGAAATGGCGAAAACTATCAGAGCTCAAGTATAAATATCTTTTTGCCAAAGCTAAAAGAGCTTAGAAGTGATGAGAACTACAACCATATCGTGGCTGATAATCTTGAAGTTAAGAAATTTAAGACAACAAAATTTGATGATATAAACAATATCATGGTTGTAGAAATTTATGGCAACAACGTAGACCTAAGTGCTTTTAATATTGAAAATAAGACAATCTTAAAGCAAGGTGTAGATACGATAAATGGCGACTTTAACTCACAAAGTGCATATTATTTTGCAGTATTTAAGCCAAATAAAAAATCGCTTGACTTTAACTACTACAACCTAAAAAAGGCTAAATTTGAAAGCTTTTCTTTGCCAGTGAGTGTCGAAGATGAAGATGTCAGCACACAGATCGGATTAAACCCAAAACAAAGCGAGTTTAGCACCTATAAAGATGTCATGATCTACTCTTGTGCGGTAATTTTTATATTATTAGCTATTTGGCGCAGAAGGCTTAGCTACTTTTTTGTGGCGGCTGTTTTTATAGCACTTGGAATTTATACCTACAACCCTTTTGGCAAGGCTGTTCTAAAACCAGATATTAGCGTTTCGATCTTACCTACAAAAAACTCAACCATCTTTTACACATCTCGTAAAAATGAAAATGTAGAAATTTTAGACACAAAAGGCGACTACTCAAAAATTTTATTTGCTGATGGTAAAATCGGTTGGGTAAAAAAGGATGATCTTGTCAAAAATTAGAGCTTTATTTTTTGCTATTGAGTTTGTTATCAGTGTTGTTCTAGTCGTCTTTTTTATGTGGCTATTTAATGACAAAAATAGAGCCATAAGAAAATTTTGGGGAAGATCGCAAAGGTTTTTTGGTGGATATAAGCTTGAAGTGATAGGCAATTTTAGTGATGAAGCAAATATCTTGCTTATAAACCACCAAAGTATGCTTGATATCATCGTCATCGAAGAGCTTCACCCAAAAAATGTATGCTGGATTGCAAAGGCACAGATCGGCAAAATTCCTATAATTGGTAAAATTTTGAGCCTGCCAAAGATGATAGCAGTTGAGCGTGAAAATAAGCACTCTTTAATAAAGCTCTTAAAGGAGGCTAAAGATAGAGTTGAAAATGGTCGTGTTTTGGCTATTTTTCCAGAAGGAACAAGATCACAGACCAACAAACTCTTGCCTTTTAAAGGTGGCGCAAAGATGCTAGTTGAAAAGCTAAATTTAAAAGTTCAACCTATCGTTATAGTAGGAAGTGACGCTATGAAAATAAAAGAATTTAGCTTTAAAAAAGCAGATATTAAAATATTTTGTCTTGATCTAGTGGATACTTCAAAAGAAAACTGGTTAGAGGCAACTAGAGAGAGTATGCAAAAAGTCCTAGACGAAAATAGAAAATAAATTTTAGTTTTGCAAATTTGCAAAGCCCCCACTCTATATCATTATCTATAAAAATTTGATTTTATATACTAGAAATTTTATCAATAAATTTAAAAAGGTCTAGCAAGGGCTAGACCTAAAAATATTAGCCTTGCAGATAAGTCCTTAAGTTCTAAAGACACTAAGTTTTGAATTTAATGCATCTGTCATCTTGTTTAGATGTTCTGCTGCTGAAGCTATCTCTTCGACACTTCTAGCATTTTCAGATGAAATTTGGTTGATATTTGAGATACCTTCCATGATTTCATTTACATTTTTGCCAGTTGCGATGTAGTCTTGCATAGTCTTATCAGACATTGCTATAGCGTTATTCATCGTTTCACTCATAACATTTATAGTTTTTTCAACGTCGCTTGCCACGTGAGTTAGCTCTTGGATCTGTTTAGAGTTGATACCCATTTGCTCACTGCTATCATTGATCGCTTGAACAATAACATTGATAGTTGCATTTATCTCAGTTAAACTCTTTTGAGTCCTCTCAGCCAACTGTCTAACTTCATCAGCAACGACGGCAAAGCCTCGTCCATGCTCACCTGCTCTTGCTGCCTCTATAGCTGCGTTAAGAGCAAGTAAATTTGTTTGATCAGCTATATCATTGATAACAACAAGGACTGATTTTACTTGCTCGGCATCACGGCTAAGCTGATCAATCTTATCAGCCATTTGATTTTCAACATTAGCAGAGTCAATAATCTGCGCTGATAGTGATCTTATAGCTTCAGTTGCCGTTTTTATATGTGTGCTTGCTTTTTGAAGGTCATCTTTGCCAGCTTGAGCTACCGCTAGAGATTCTTTCATATTTTCTTGCATTACTTTACATCTTTGATTTGTCTCTTCCACTATTTCAGTTGATTTTTCTACACGTTTGCCTGTCTGAAGAGATGTAGAACTAAGCTCATTTGCAACAGAGCTATTTTCACTTGAAAGGTGCTTTGTGTCACTTATTAATACCCTTATTCTTTCAATAAAATCATTTATGTCTTTACTTATCTTAGCTATCTCGTCTTTACCATAAATAGGAATTTTAATTGTAAAATCAGATGTTATTGCATTTAAATTTATTCCTAGTCTATCAATAGGATTTGCAACCATCTTCTTAAGCAAGAACATCGAAACAACTATCAAAAGTAAGGTAACTATGATACTTGCTATGATGAAATTTTTACTAACTACTTTTAGTGGTGTCAAAAAATCATCAGTAACAGCTGAACCTAAAACCATCCAGTCTAGTTTATCAAATGACTCAAAAGCAACTATGCAGTCAACCCCATCAATTATAATAGGCTCAGCACCTTTTCCTTTTTTAACAATATTATCCATAGTAGTTTTTAATTCACTATTTAGCTCTTGATCTGCCTTAGTTGGATGGAAGTCAAATTTACCAGTTTTAGTATTGTAAAGAGAAAAATATCCATGCTTACCAAGTTTCATCTCAGAAAAAGTCTTTTTCATATTGTTTAATCCCTCGGTAGGATCATAACCAACAAATAAAATTCCTATTACCTCGTTATTTTCAATAATAGGATCATAAATACTCATATAGTTGCGTCCAAATAAATTTACAACGCCTATATACCTCTCTTTATTCATGATATTTTTATAGGCTTGACCGTTTTTGTCAATCATCGTACCAACAGCTCTGCTACCATCAGCCTTCGTCACCGATGTACTAACTCTTAAAAAATTATCACCCGATTTTGCAAAAATGGTTGAAATTCCACCTTTTGTAGCTTTATTAAATTTATCCAGAATATCGTAGTTGTTGTTTAAAATACCATTTTGAGATATTAGATCTATCGCCTCGTATTTGTCAGTCTTGCTCATCTGGTGATTAGTTGAAATTTTTCCAATCATCTCTTTAAAAACACTCATTATTAGTTCTGAGCTACTTACATTATCTTTTTCAAATAATTTAACCGTATTCATAGCAAGCTCTACATTTTGTTCTACTGTCGTGAGCACACCATCTTTTATCTCACGCTCTAAAATATTTGATGTATATACGACAAAACATGTCATAGATACCGCCAAAACCACAGCAATCGTTGCTGAAACTTTTACCAAAATGCTTCGTAAATTCATTTTGTCTCCTTTTTCTAAAAATTTTCGCCTTGATTATAGCACCATTTAAATAAACTTTATACAAGAATGCATAATTAATAATAATTAATAAATTATCATTATTATTTTATTCATAAACTATAACTTTTTTGAAATCATTTTAAAAAATTAATTTAAAAACCTTGATAGTAATACTATCAAGGTTAAGTATATTTTTATCACTTTGTGTTATAATCTGCCAAAAAATTTAAAACAAGGAAAAGAAAAATGGCAGATAAATTTGAATTTCAAACTGAGGTCAATGACCTTTTAAATTTGATGATCCACTCTCTTTACTCAAACAAAGAGATATTTTTAAGAGAGCTTATCTCAAACTCAAACGACGCTCTTGACAAGCTAAACTATCTTTGTTTAACTGATGAAAAATATAAAAATCTAAACTATACCCCAAAGATCAATATCAAGATCGATGAAAAAGCCAAAACACTGACTATTAGTGATAACGGCATTGGTATGGATAAAGATGAGCTTATCGCAAATTTGGGCACAATAGCAAGAAGCGGCACAAAAGGCTTTATGAAAAATTTAAGCGGCGATGCAAAAAAAGACAGTTCACTAATAGGCCAGTTTGGTGTTGGCTTTTACTCAGCCTTTATGGTAGCAAACAAGATCGAAGTAATCAGTCAAAGAGCACTTGGTGACAAAGCTTACAAATGGACATCTGATGCAAAAAGCTATGAGATAGAAGAGACCAGCAAAGAGAGCTTTGGCACTGATATTACTTTGTATCTAAACGATGATGAGTTTGCAAATTCTTGGCGTATTGAAGAGATAGTCAAGAAGTATTCAAACCACATTCCTTATCCTATATTTATGGATAAGCAAAGCTATGTTGCTCCAAAAGAAGGCGAAAAAGAAGGCACATATGAGACTAAAAATGAGCAGATAAACAAGGCAAATGCGCTTTGGAGGCTAAACAAAGCTAGTCTTAAAGAGCAAGATTATAACGACTTTTATAAGCAAATTTCTCACGACAGTAGTGATCCTCTCCTTTATATTCATACAAAGGCTGAAGGCAAGATCGAGTACTCAACTCTATTTTATGTGCCAAGCACTGAGCCATTTGATCTATTTAGAGTCGATTATCAAAGTGGCGTAAAGCTTTATGTAAAAAGAGTTTTCATCACAGATGACGCAAAAGAACTCTTGCCACCATATTTAAGATTTATCAAGGGTATTATTGATGTCGAGGATCTACCATTAAATGTGAGCCGTGAAATTTTACAAGAAAATGCAATTATGAGAAGTGTCAAAGAGCAAAGCGTGAAGAAAATTTTAAGCGAGCTTGCAAAGGTAAAAGATAACGATCGTGAAAAATACATAAAATTTTACAAACTATTTGGTAAGGTTTTAAAAGAAGGTCTTTATGGATTTAGTGCTGAAAAAGAGCAAATTTTAGATCTTTGTCTATTTAAAAGCTCAAAAAGAGATGGTTTAATTAGCCTAAAAGAGTACAAAGAGGCAATGAAAGATGATCAAAAGTCGATCTATTATATCAGTGGCAACAACGAAAATATGCTAAGAAATTCTCCGCTTCTTGAGAGCTTTAAGAAAAATGATATTGAGGTTCTTATTATGGATGAAGAGATAGATATGATCGTTATGCCAATGGTGAATGAATTTGACAAAACTCCTATAAAATCTATCTCGCACGCTGATATAAATGACGAGATCAAAAGCGATGAGAAGGTCGATGAGAGCAAGGTTGCAAACACACTTGTTAAGATGAAAGAGATCTTAAAAGACGAAGTTAAAGACGTTAGGCTAAGCTCAAGGCTCTCAAGCTCGGCTGCGGTGCTAATATATGATAAAAACGATCCTGATTATGCTATGCAAGAGATGCTAAAACAGATGGGACAAGGCGCAAACGCTCCAAAAGTTAAACCGATCTTAGAGATCAACGCTGATCATGAAATCTTTGCAAAACTAGAGAAAAATGAGGCTATGATTTACGACATCTCACCTTTGCTTCTTGATATGGCAAGGTTAAATGAAGGCATGAGTCTAGAAAACCCAGCTAAATTTTCAGAGCTACTAACGAAAGTCATGTTAAAAGCTATCTAAATTTATAAAGCCCAATAGAAATTTTGGCTTTATATTGCTTCTATAAATTTAAATTTCTATAAGAGATCGACCTGTACACCATCTTGGATCTCAAGAAAAACAGTGTGTCTTGTGTTTATTGTATTTCCATTGATGGTTTCTTGGCGATTAAATGTCGCTTTATAGACTTGATTTACTGCGTCACCCTCACTTGTAACATCTACTTTGTTGTACATGTCACCGACAACACTATGTTTTCTATTTAGCATAGCAACATCAGCTTTTGTAGCTTTTACAAAGTCATGCGTGAGTTGCACTAAGTCTTTACCGCCACCTATGACTTTTAGCACTGTATTTACACTCTCACTAGCTGCACTATTGCTTGCATCCCTTGTGTTTCTGCTATCAATAATATCAAAGACACCATCTGGGCTAAATTTTATAGATACTGCTTGATCGGCACTGCCTAGCTGGATCTTTTCAAAGTTATTTATCTTTTTAACGTTATCTAAATTTGAAAAATCCACATCATCAACGACTATCAGAGTATCCACACCACCTCTGCCATCTATCATTCTACCCTTGCTATAAACAAAGGCGTCATCTAGGTTGCCACCTTTTATATCACCCTCTTGTCTTAGATATACTGGGTCGCCAAAATTTGACTCGCCGTATTTACTAGCATCACTTAGCTCGTAAGAATTTGTAGTCCCTATCTTTTTTAGATGTCCATTTTGAATAAGTGCTTCAACATAATTATTACTAAAAAGATGCGTGCCACTACCTTGTGCTCCAACTAGCATAGATGAAGGATATGGATCTTGGGGACCATAAGTGTTTGCTACACTCTTTGGAAGCATATATAAAGATAAGTTCATCTCACCAGTTCCGTCCATATACTCCATATCAAGTTTATAAAAACCAGCTTTATCAAATGTAAAATCCATACTCCACCACTGGCCATTTTTACCATATGATGCTTCCGTAGCTGGGTTTATATACGTTGTTGGGCTTCCAAATTTTTGTGTCGTTCCATTTATAGTAAGCTCTGCATAGTTATGCAAGTCTGCCGCCCTCACAGAATATATTCCAGGTGCACTTACATATATCCAACCATTCATCTTCATAACAAGATCGGATCCAACAGGATTTGACTCACCAAGGGTATAGTTGCCGGGTCTACCTTTTAAAACTCCATTTACAAAGCTTATATTCTCACCTGTGCCAGCAGCAGTATCGACGCCATTTCTAAATTTCTTTGGTGCATATGGATTAGACGCATCATATAAGGCACTATCTCCATGTCTACCAACTCTAGCTAGGTCCTCTGCATGCATATTTCCTTGATTAGACAAAGTCTTATAGTGTGTTCCTGAAGCAAACTGCACAACATCGTAGGTAGTAGAGGCGCTTGGAGAATAAATTTCCATATAGTCTTTATAGATAGGCTTACCGCCTTGCGTACTATAAACACCAGAATTGTTACCAACTCTAGCTCTCCATGACGGATCTACGTAGTTGTAAAACCACATATCAGCATCAAGGCCACTATTACCAATAAATGTAACGGTACTAATAGATACGTTTCCTGCAGCGTCAGAATTTTTTATCATAAAATTTGCCCCGGTGCTATTGGCTGATAGGGCAAAATTTTCAGAATAACTATGTGTATTATCAAGAGACGAGCTTTTGTGAACAGAATTTAGCAAATCATAAAGATCAACTTTATTTATGGTATTTTTATTAAGAGTGTTGTTACCATTTGAGTCGGTTCCAATACTGCCTGAAATATCTACACTAGTAACATTAGACGTGGCATTTGGTGTGCCTATTACATCTGGAGTAGCGTCAAGATCGACTCGAACCAAGAGATCATCATCTTTTGTTTCATCACTCTTTAAAACAGTCGCTCTAATATTTGAGTATCTTTCATCTAGCTTTATCCCAAGCGCTTCAAAGTCCATATTTACACGCTTGTCTGCACCTACAACTAGATCTATATAGTTTTGTCCGTTTGGTAAAATTTTAGCATTACCAAGATCATCTTCAAGAGCCAAACGAAGTTTTGTTCCAGGGGCACGATCTACACCAAAGACTATATTTGGTTGCTCATCGTTAGTAAGCGAAATATTGTACTCTTTTATAGTTTTGGTCTCATTGTCGAAGTTATTTTTCTGGATAACTTTTTCATTATCCCCTGCTCTTAAGTATTTTGCGATATTTATAACTCCGCCGTCTATCTGCGTAGCAAGCTTTACATCGTCAATATACTCTAAAATTCCAAAGTCAAATAATCTACCACGGATACCATCGGTCGTCGTAGCCTCGCCAGGTGTTGTAATAGTCGCTCTAACCGGCGTAGAATGATCCATAGAAATAGGAACGTCTGGTATGCTAAATTTACCATCAGCTATCGGAAGTGGTGCTGATCCATCACTTGGCACGGCTGTTAGCCCGTCATCGCTTATTGTATACCTAACGGTTGTAGTAACGGATGGTATAGTAGGAGTTGAGATCGTGACACTTATATTGCTTCCTGGTTTTGTATTATTAGGCAGGTAGATATCAAGATCACTTTGGGTTGACGGCGAGCCTGAAGGAGTCGTTATGCTATCTATTAAACCATCACCGTCATTATCCCTTGCAAACTGCACCTTTATACTATTATCTAGAGTTATCTTATCTGTGACTGAGGCTGCTTTGTTGCCAGCTTTGTCAGTAAATGTAGTTGTAAAATTTGTAGTAAGCCCATAAAGTCTTGTGGTGGTCTCTATGGTACCATTGTTTACGCTAATAGGCACGCCATCATCTCTTGTCGCACTATATACACCAGATGTATCTTGAGAAATTTTAATAGTAATTTTATCTGTTTTACCATCACTTCCTGCGATATCTATCTCAAATTTATCACCATTTTTTGCATCATTTGGAATTTTTATCTTTATCGGTGTCTTTACACCATCAGGCTAAAGCCACTCTCCTTGCTGGTTAGAACACCATCTTTATCGTCATCTTTTGCAAACTGCACATGTGGGGATTTGATAGGTGCAACTGTATCGCTTGAAATTTCACTCACACTTGAAGCTTTTGGGGTGCCAGTCGTGCCATCAATGATCGTCGTGCTTAGCTTTTTTCTGTTTGGATCGCTCGAGTTTGTTGGATCAGTGATTGTGATCTTGCCATTTTCGATAGGAATGATCTCTGTACCACCATCAAGCGTAGCACTAAGTCCGTCAGGTGCAATAGTATATGTCTTTGTTACACTTGTTGGTGTACTAGCTGGATCATCAACTTTTATACGGATCTTATCGCCAACTACGGCATTGTTTGGTATATAAATATCTATCGATAAGGCCGTACTACCACTTTTTGTAAGCTCGGCTAAATTTATAATTCCATCTTTATTCTCATCAAGAGTAAAAACAGCGATTGGATCGTTGTTGTTTGCTATGGTCATGGTTTCAGTTGCACCCGGATTGCCCGACTTACTTATCATTTGGATATTTACATTTGTAGGCGTTGAAGATGAAATTTTAACCGCACTTGCTACGTTAAAACCGACATTTCCACCACTTTCACTTGTGAGCGGAAAGCTCTCACCACTCTCTTTATCTACAAGCATATTGCCTGATGTTTTAACCAGCACTTTTTCATGTAAAGTTCCGTCAGGATCAGTAGTAGTTAGTTTTATCTTGTCGCCTATTTTCATATTTGGTGATAAGATGATCTTTGCATCATCACTTGGTGTGCTAACTGCTGGATTAAAGCTATTTTCGCTTGCATCTATGACGCCATCGCCGTTTAAATCTTTTCCCAAAACGACCTTTTTGAAGCCAAGAGTCGGAGTGATTGTATCAACGCTTGCAGCTACCCTTGCCACAGATGAGTTAGTGCCATTTGCCAGAGTGATACTAGAATTTACACTAAATGTAGCATTTGGAGTGACAGCGACACTTGGAATGATAAATTCTTTTTGCTCTGGGTTTGTAGCATTTGGCGCAATAGGTAAAATTTCACTTGGATTATTTATATTTATCACGCTTGTACCAGCTTGATCAACTTTATAAACAAGCATAGTCTTTACACCGTTGTTTATGACTTCTAATGTCACTTTATCGTTTGGCTTGAAGTCATTATTAAAAGCAACCGCCATACCAGTATGATTTGCATCGCCGCCTGCTTCTGCAATATTTATATAGCCGTCGCCATCAATGTCTTTTAAAATTCTAACACTTGGTGCCGCAATAACCGGAGCACTCTCTTTTTGCTCTACCGCTGCTACCGCACCGCTAATAGACCTATGTGCCAATGCCGACTCTTTTAATATGACTGGCAGTATAACCGCACCACCATCAACACCAATAATATTTGAGATATGACCTTGTGTATCAAAATTTAAACCATTTATGCTTGCAAAGCTACTACTGTAGCTTGAGCCATGAGAACTATGACTTGCGTTATGAGGCTGTCGTCTTCGCCTTTGTTTTTTGTTTCTTCATTCTCAACAAGAAAATTTCTCTTATCTTCTTCTATCTGGGCTTCGCTGCCTTGTGTATTAAAATTTGCTTTTGATAGCTCTTTTGTGATGATAATAGTTTGGGGCTCAAGTAGCGCAATAGGCGAAGCGTGATAGAAATTTATAACGACTGTATCACCGCTGCTTTGTGTTATGATCTCGTCGCCTAAAAATATCTCATCTCCCTGTTTTAGTGCGATCAACTTTCCATTGCGTTTTACAAATACTTTTCCACTTATTTTTGCGACTATACCAACGTTTTGCATATTTAGTCCTTTAAATTTAATAATCAATCCATTTAAAATTTCACGCGATTATAGCTAAAAAATATTTTATATAAATAAAAGAATTTATATAATAAATTTTATTATTTTTGACCCATTTTTATATTAAAAAATAAATTAAAATTTTTATAAAATGCCAAATTTGCTTTGTTTGTAATAGAAAAATAAATTTTAAGAATTTCCCACGCCAAAAGACGTGGGATAAATTTTACGCTATCTTGGTAGCGTCGATGATGTTTAGATCAAGTCCAAGATCTTCGATAGATAGTCCAAGTGCAAGACCTACAAGCTGAGATAGGTGGATGATAGGTTTTCTCACGTTTGAGTGGTTCTCATCTTGGTATCTCTCTTGGTAGATGTCAAGTTGCATTTGACAAAGTGGGCATGGTGTGACAACTACGTCAGCGCCGTTTTCATCGGCATTATTTACGATTTGGCTTGACATTTTTCTTACAGATGTGCCAGCTGGGTAGCTAGCGTGGAAGCCGCAGCAGTCAAGCCTCTTTTCAAATGGTACAATAGTAGCGCCAAGTGCGCTTACGACGGTTTCAAAGCTCTTTGGATTGACTGAACTTTCTCTATTGTGCAGATCTTTTTCAGGTCTTAGGCTGTGACAACCGTAAAATAGCGCTACTTTTAGGCCGCTAAGTGGCTTAACAACCTTTGCTTTTAGCGTATCGACATTTTGGTAAAGCTCCCAAAGAAGGCTTGTGATCTCGGTTGAGCCGTTATATTTCATATTGCCTTCAGCTAAAAAGGTATTTATACGATCTTTTGCGCCCTTATCAAGCGTGCTTTTTGCTCTTGTTAGAGTTAGCATACAGGTTGAACATGTCGTAAGCATCGGCATATTCATCTGCTCTGCAAGTGCTATATTTCTAGCATTTGCTACAAGCGTAGCGATAGGATCTACGTCTTGTGCTTGTTGGGCACCACAGCAGCTCCAGCCCTTTATCTCGTGAAGCTTCCAGCCAAGTATCGGAGCGATAGCCTCAAGCGACATCTTAGCCTCTTTAGCTGCTTGAGAGAGTACGCATCCTGGAAAAAAAGCGAATTCGTTTTGCATAATTACTCCTTACTAGCAGCTTTGCGAGCCGCATTTATCATTTTTACTAGATCATCATGTCCTTCTATGTCCTCTTCGCCGAAAATATGAAGTGGATTCATCTTGCCTGCAAGCATTAAATTTGCAGCGATATCCATTTTGCCCATATTTCTAAACACTCCCTCAGAGCGAAGTGCAAGCTTGATCTCATTTAGTCTACCTGAGCCATCAACTAGATCAGTTAAGAACGCCTCAGCGTGATCTGGTCCCATGCCATCATCAAAGCCTTTTTGTATAGCCATAATGCGAAGATCAGTTATATCTTTGCATGCGCTTATGCCTTTTGGACAGCGGTCAGCGCACTCTTGGCATTTTACACACATCCAAAGGCCATTATCGATAGCTGGTTTTAGATGTGGCATAGGATCTTTGCTACGTGAGTCAAATGCCGCCCTATAAGCATGAACAAATACAAATGGCTGCATATAATCACTCGCATCAGCTTCAAGTTTATTACACTCGCTAGCGCACGCACCGCAAAGTATGCAGTCCCATTCAAGTGCTACTTTTTCATACTCTTTTTGACTTTGTTTACAGCCTTTTTCTGCGCTAAATTCTGACTTAGCAGTGATGCTAGGCCTAATCTTGCGTAAATTTTCGATACTTGGCTCCCAGTCCACTATAAGATCAGAGATGACCCTGAAATTTCCAAGTGGAGAAATTCTTATGCTCTCTGGATTGTCATACTCCGCCAAAAGCTCATTCATCTTTGTATCACAGGCTAGATATGAGTGACCATTTACTCTAACAGCGCACGCTCCACATATCGCTGAGCGGCAAGATGCTGTGAAATTTAACGTCGCATCCTTTTTTTGTTTGATATCAAGAAGCACTGTTAAAAGAGTTTTTCCCGCGATCTCTTCGTTTGTTAGTTCATAAGTTGATTCATATTTTTTAGTTCCGTCAAAGCGGTCGATAATAATTTTCATCCTAGCTCCTTACTCTGGCTTTTTGCCGTCAAGTGAAAATATGCCTGTCACAACATCTTTGTAACCAAGCTCCAACTTGCCGTCATTTAATGTAACGATGCTGTGTTTTAAGAAATTTACATCATCTCTTTTTGGATAGTCCTCTCTTGTGTGAGCGCCACGGCTCTCAAGACGATTTTGTGCTGCAAGACATGCTGCACGAGAAAGAAGTATAAGGTTGCCAAGCTCGACGTAGTCGGTAAAGGCGGTATTCATGACTGGATTTTGATTTGGCACTTTGATGGTGTCATATTTTGCTTGGATAGCTTCTAAATTTTTAGAGAGCTGATCAAGTTTTGCACCAGTTCTAAAGATACCCATTAGATCCCAGTTGTTTTTACCAAGCTCTTCACGAAGCGCGTACATATCATTTACACCGCCCTCGCCTGTTGCGATAGATTTAAATTTATCTTGCCACATTTTTGCTAGCTCAGAAGTTTTCTTGCCGCTTGCAAATTTTGCATCTTTTGCGTATGCGCCAGCACCCTTGCCAGCTAGATCGCCAGTTACAACTGCGTCAGTTAGGCTGTTTCCACCAAGGCGGTTTGCACCGTGAATAGATACGCATGAAGCCTCACCACCTACATAAATTCCAGGAATTTTTGTGCTCATATCATCAAATTTAGCTACCTCTATACCACCCATTGAGTAGTGAGCTGTTGGGCGAATAGGCACTGGTTGTTCGATTAGATCGATATTTTGAAAAAGCATAGCAGTGTGGCGAATTTTTGGAAGCTTTTTCATAATAGTATCTTTGCCAAGATGGCGAACGTCACAAAGCACGTAAGCGCTCATGCCCTCGCCAAAGCCTCTACCCTCGCGAATTTCTGTCTCGATCGCACGAGCAACGACGTCACGAGGAGCTAGCTCCATCTTTTCGTGATAGTTTTTCATAAAGCGCTCGCCCTTGTTGTTTAACAAGTAACCACCCTCGCCACGAGCAGCTTCTGTGATTAGTGTGCCGCCATTTTGAACGCCAGTTGGGTGAAACTGAAGCATCTCAGGGTCTTCAAAACCAAGACCTGCTTTAAGCGCAGCAGCAATACCATCACCAGTTGCTATAAATGGAACTGATGTGCGGTTATAAAAAATTCTAGTGTATCCGCCAGTTGCGATGACTAGAGATTTGCAAAGAACTGGGTAAATTTGACCATCTTGGATGTTGCGAAGAACGACGCCTTCAACCTTGCCATCCTCAAGACCGATCTCAAGTAGCTCATGATCCATTAGAAATTTAACGCTAGCTGTGATAGCGTCGTCAAGACAGGCGTGCATCAAAATGTGACCAGTTTTATCAGCTGCGTAGTTACAGCGTTTTTTACTAGCGCCACCCATGAAGCGAAACGCAACATCACCATTATCTTTACGGGACACGTCGCCATTGTCTATACGAGAAAAGAGCATGCCATTGTGGTCTAGCTCGTGGATGACTGCGCCTGCTGCCTCGCAAAATTTCACAACTGCATCTTGATCGGCAAGATAAGCTGCACCTTTAACTGTGTCATAAGCGTGAAGCTTGAAGCTATCGCCATTACTAAAGTCAGTAACGCCGTTTATTCCGCCCTCCGCCATACAGGTTGCGTTGCGTGATGGCATCATCTTTGTAGCGACAACAACGGTTGAGTTTGGATATTGCTTGCGAACGGCTGTTGCTGCACGAAGTCCAGCACCGCCAGAGCCGATTATTAGTACATCAACAGATGGCAAGCCACTTTCATTGCCTTTTGGCATCTCACCAGCAAAAACATTGGTCGCACCAGCTGTTGTAGCTAGCGCACCTACGCTGATACAGGCACTTTGTAGAAATTCTCTTCTGGTAAATTTTTCACTCATTGATAACTTCCTATCTTAGTAAATTTTTAGCGTTTAAAACGCACCGCCAGTTCATTTCTTAATATTTTTTAAAACAACTATATTAATTAAATAATTAATAATGAAACATTACATTAAATTTACTTAAAAGAAACATAAAGATTTATTTTAGATTAAGAAATGAGAGCTGATATTAAAATCAAAAAAGATAAAATGGGCTTTTAAAGGTAGTTTATATAAATTTAGCGGTAGAAATTTTATAAGATATATAAAAATTTCTACCGATTTGAAGTTTATTTTTATTTTTGAGTTTTTAAGCTTTAAAAGCTCTTTTTTAGGATATTAGAAAGATAAATTTATTTTTACTCTTAAATAGATATATTAAATATAATAAATAACATTATTTTTGTCCTATTATCAAAATTCACTCTTTGGGTGCAAAATTTCTTTTAGCTCGCTATCACTTAGCTTGTAGTTATAAAATCTCTCGTAAAACTCTTTTGTTTTTTGCTCTAAATTTAGATCACTAAATTGCTCTGGATAAAATGTCTTAGCCAGCCAAAGCGGATAAAGCGCACCCTCAGCACTTCTTACACTCCAAAGATAAACGCCACTTGGCACTACAAAAATTTGCCCATTTTGCACAGCTTTTAGCTTGGCAAATGATGCGTTTTTAGCGATGGCATCGGCACTTTTTTGTGAATTTGTAATGATGATGTCTGGGTTGAAGATGATGACTTGTTCTTCGTTTATCGCTTTTGAAATTTTAAAATCCCCATCGCTTAGCTCTGAGCTTAAATTTATACCGCCAGCCACACTAATATACTCAGCGCCGATATCTTTTTGGCTAATGGTGTTAAAATTTCCAGAGCTATAGTTAAGCACAAGAACTCTCTTTTTTGGCGTTAAATTTGCTGTTTTTTGGCTTACAAATTTTATGTTGTCATTAAAATAGTCATTAAACTCACGCGCTCTTTTTACACTCTTTTCGCCCCAAATTTCAGCGATCTTGCTAAAGCTATCTTGTATCTCTTTGATGCTTTGAAATTTATCTATCTTCACAACTGCGATGCCAGCGCTCTCTAACTGAGCCTTGCTATTTTCATCAAACATCATACCAATTGGCCCAAAAACAACTTGCGTTTTTGAAGCGATAATCGTTTCAACACTGCTACTTAGCATGCCACTTTTGTTGTCATTGCTCTTTATCTTTGGAAAAATTTTTGACATTAGTGGAGGCAGTTTTGGCGCACCGCTAATTATATGATCCTCGTTGCCAAGCATCGCAGAGACCTGCACAAATGCCCCTATCAGAGGCGTTGCACGCTCGATAACATCAGGCACTTCAACCTTTTTATTATCGCTATCAAGCACCACTCTTGCTTGCAAACTAACAAGCAAAAAAGCCAAAAGTAAAATTTTCTTAAACATATTTTCTCCTTTCAATCCACCATCACGCAAGAGTAATGCTCGCACTCATCGATGATATTTTTCACCACTCGTATATCTACGCCGTAAATTTTCTTTAAATTTTCGCTACTCATCGCCTCGCTAGCCTCGCCGTAGATGTAGTTTTTATCACGCCCAAGCATCGCAACTTTTGCGTTTAGATAAAAGACTTGCTCTGGCTGATGAGAGGTTAGGATGATGATGTAGCCTTGCTTTGCGAGCTTTTTTATCTCTTTTAAAACTCGCATTTGGTTGCCAAAGTCTAAATTTGCCGTTGGCTCATCAAGCAACATCACCTTTGAGCGTTGCGCTAAAGCCCTAGCTATCAGCACCATTTGCCGCTCGCCACCGCTTAGATCGGTGTAAATTTTATCTTTAAGGCTCTCTAGATTTAGCGTCTTTAGTGCATCTAGTGCTATCTTCTCATCCTCTTTGCTAGGACGTTCAAATATACTAAGCCTTGCGTTTGCACTCATCATCACCACGTCAAAAACGCTAAAAGCAAATGGCGGAGTGTGAGCTTGCGGGACGTAGCTTATAAAGCTTGCTCGCTCTTTTTCACTCATCTTTAGCGCATCTTTGCCGTCTATTAAAATTTCGCCCCCAAGTGGCTTTAAAAAGCCAAGTATCGTCTTAAACGTCGTCGTTTTGCCAACGCCGTTACTACCAAGCAGGCAAAAGATGTCGCCATCTTGTAAATTTGCATTGAAATTTTCTATAACGACCTTTTTGTCGTAGCCACAGTTTAAATTTTTATCTCAAATTTCACGCAAAACCATTTTTGCTCTTATAGAGCAGATAGACAAAAAGAGGTGCGCCAACTAGCGAAGTGATGACGCCAAGTGGGATCTCGCTTGCCATTAGACTGCGTGAAGCGGTATCGACTATAAGCAAAAATAGCCCTCCGCCAAGCAGCGAAGCTGGAAAGAGCGTGATGAAATTTGCTCCCACGACAAAGCGCATGATGTGAGGGATGACAAGACCTACCCAGCCCACGATACCGCAAAATGAGACGCAAGTAGCGGTTAAAAGTGTCGAGGCGATGATGATTATGATGTTATAAAATTTCACATTTAGCCCCATCGCCCTAGCCTCTTCTTCGCCAAAGCTAAGCGTGTTTAGCTTGTAGCGAAGCATGAAAAGTGGCACAAGACAGATCATAACTACGCAAAAAAGTAGAGCTAAATTTTTATATCCGCCGCTTCTTGCTAGGCTTCCCATTAGCCAGAAAGTAACTTCAGGCAGCTTATCTTCGCTATCAGCTAGAAATTTTATAAGCGAGCTAAGCGCTCCAAAAAGAGATGAGATGACGATGCCAGTTAGCACCATCACGAGTAAATTTAGCCTACCCTTTGCGATGACGCTACTTATAAAAACAACAGCAAAAACTGCAAAAAGACCGCAAACAAATGCGCTAAGCTGCACGCCTATGTAGTTGAAATTTAAGATGATAGCCACGCTAGCTCCCACAGCTGCGCCACTTGAGACACCAAGGATGTCAGGCGAGACTAGAGGATTTTTAAAAAGACCTTGATAGACAGCTCCAGAACTAGCAAGCGCTGCACCGACAAGGACGGCAAAAAGCACCCTTGGCAAGCGAATGAGCGTAAAGACCGTGTAGCCCTGCTCGTCGCTTGGCTGCTCGTTTAAAATGGCTGATCTTATAAACTCAAAAATTTGAGCGTAGCTTATCTTGTAGCGTCCGATACCTAATGAAAAAAAGAGCACCAGCAAAAGAAGCGCAAATAATGCGAAAATGACCTTTTTGCTACTCAAATTTCATCTCCCGCACATCCCACCAGATGAGAGATAGCTCTTTGTTGCTCTTTTAAATTTAAAGCCGCTTTTGGTCTTTGTGAGGTAGCTTTTTACATTTTCTTTGTAAATTTCTTCTTTTTCAGGCGCGATCTCACCGACAAATCTAAAATAAGAAAACGCCTCTTCAAGGCTAGCAAAATCCCTCTCAAAAATGGTATCGATTATCTTTAAATTTGGATTTGCTCCCATGTCGTAAGCAATGTTAAAGATAAAGTTGTAGCCAAATCTCCTATCACTAAGACCTGCCTCGTTTTCATCTTTTATCCCTTTTAAGAAGTCTTGCCAGAACGTTTTTAAGCTTGGATAATCCATTAAAAAAGAGGTCATAACAACATATTTTTAGCAAATTTGCAAAGCTTTTTTATATCAAAAAGTCCAACTGAGCGTGATGCTAGCACGATGTCATGTTTTGGCAAGCTCTTTAAACTCTGCTCATCACTCCAGTCTTTTTGGATGAAATTTATATTTTTCGCTCCAGCCTCTTTTGCATTTTTTTGGCATATTCAAGCATTTTTGCAAACGGATCTAGCGCACTTACGCTCTTTGCTAGCTTTGCAAGTGGCACGCTAAGCCTTGCTGGACCACACCCCACGTCAAGCACGCTGTCATCTTTTGTGATAGGTAAATTTGAGAGCAAATTTAGCGTAGAAGCCGTCTCCATGCCGGTCATCTCGTTATACATATCTGCGTAATCATCCCAATTTACACCGCCATCTTTGCCTTTTACTTTTTGCAAAGTAGGCGAAAACAATCGCTCCAAAATCGCTTGATAATCAACCAGCCCTTGCATCTTTCTCCCTTTGGTTATTTAAATCTACCCTACAAAAAGGGCAAATTTAAAGAGCCTAAAGCCAAAATAAATTTGGCTTTGGTTTTTAGAATTTAACTTGAGCTGAGAACATGAAGGTTCTGCTTTGTCCTAAGAAAAGTGAGGTTCCGCATCCAACAATCGCTCCATCTACGTCAGAAGGAAACATTCCTGCCCAGTATTTTTTATCAAAGAGGTTATTTATGTTAAATCTTATAGTTGTCTCTTTGCCTAGCCAAGTTTTTGTAGTTTATCTAGCTCCAATATCGGTTGTGAAGTAGCTATTTACACTATGAGTGTTAGCATTGTCGATGTAGCGTTTGCCTGTATAGTGGAAATTTGTTGTAAATGCAAGTTTATTTGTGCTAGGAACTGCGTAGTCAAACAAGACATTTGCTTGAAATTTTAGCTCACCGATAACTGTTTTGCCTTCAGACACGCCATCTTTAGCATTTTTTATCTTAGCATCAAGAAGTGTAAAGCCACCATACATACTTAAAGTATCAACAAGCTTTCCACCAGTAGTTAGCTCAAAGTCGCGGTTTCTTTGTGTGCCTTGAATTTTATACTCTGCATTTGCTCCGCTACCGACTAGATATGCTACCGGGCGTTTGATCTCAAATATCGCAGCTGATAGATCAAGCTCACCTAGTCTAGCTTTTGCACCGATCTCATATTGTTTGCTTCTAATAGGTTCTACCGTTAAAGTCTCGCCTGCTCTAGGTCCTCTTCTAAAAGTATAAGTTGATTGTTCATTTGAGATACTATCTGCATAAGTAGTATAAAGACTTACATTTTAAACTGGCTTATAGACAAGGCTTACACCGTAGTTAAAGCCACTTTTATCATAGTTTTTCTCTTTAGATGGATCTAGCTTATAGCTTGTAAACCAGCTTCTTGAAACTGATAAGATCGTGCTAAAGTAGTCATTAAATTTAATGTCATCAACAACAGAAATATTTTTCATATCACTACTACTACTTTTATATCTACCACTTCCTTTTGCCACATGTGGATCGTTAAAGATTCTTAGGTTATACAAATTTGACGTGCCGAGATTTGCTCTACCGCCACTATTTCTAGCACTATAAATAGTCCAGCGAAATCCATTTGTAGCTACGGCAAAATTATGCGATAAAGGACCTGTTTCAAAATTTGTCAACCCTTTTAAGAACCAGCTGTCTACATCAAATCTGCCAGATGCACCACTGCCACCGCTTTTAGTAACTTCATAATCTCCATTTTGATTTAAGAATTTTCCATCGGTGCCATACATATCTCTGATAGCCTTTTGCCACTGATAGCCACCTTCTTCAAAGTACCAGTTCTCTGTTGGAGCGTATTTTAGTTTTACGCGAGCTGTTGTTGTTTTTAGGTGATTACCACCAAATGTTTGCTCAAGCCCTCTTTTGGTATCTTTTGCAGGGCTTGGTACATCAAAATTTGCCACTCCGTTTGTTAATGGCATACTAAATCCACCTGGCATACCTTAGTTTTTATGCTCGTAATGGCTAAAGTTTGTCTCAAGTGTTAAATTTTCTGTAAGGTAAAAATCAAGTCCTAATGAGACTAGGCGACGAGAGAATTTACTATCTTTGGCATTCTTTTCACCGCCTGACTAGTAAAAGACGCCTCTATATCCAACTTTTTCAAATTTGTTTGAAGTATCAAGACCTACGCCCAGATTTGACCTTGAGCTGTAATAAGTCCAGATAACGTTTTGAAGTGGGACTGGGCGCTTGCGAGAGTAGAGGAAATATCCAGAAGGTGTAGCACCACCATAAAGTGAGCCAGCAAGTCCGTTTTGCACTTGAAGGCTTTCAAACATCGCCATAGGTATAGCCGTTGTTGATGCAGCATAAAAGCCATCCCAAAGGACGTTACCTACAACTGAGCCTTGAAAACCGCGAGTTTGCGGACGACCAACATCGCCACCACCGCGATATTGAATTTGTGCTGAAGGGAAGTATCTAACTGCTTCTTCAAAACCTTGAACACCTTGGTTATCAAGAACCTCTTTTGAGATCGTATTTACTTGATAAGGCATATCTATAACTTTTTTGTCAGCCAAAGGACCGCTTGCCACTCTTTTGTTTAAAATTCCTTCATCGATGCCGCTCTCGCTGATGTTGTCACCGACTGAATTTACTTCGACACCCTCAAGCTTTGTCGTTTGCACAGCAAAAACTTGGCTTAAAAAACCACTGCACATCAAAAGTGCAGCACATGTTGCAACCGAGATTTTGTAACTCAATTTTTACTCCTTTTATAAAAATTTTACGTCTGAAATATTACTAAAACAAATCTTAAATATAATTTATTAATTTATTAAATATTTAAAAATACATTTTATTTAATAAAGCTAAAATAAGGCATTATGAGAACAACTTTTAAAAATTTCATAGCTTTGATAAGATAAATAAATACTATAAATATAATCTTTTATATCGATAAGTGATGCTTAAAATTTTAAGAAAAGTAATAATTGATAAAAATATAATAAAGGCTGATTTTTCTGTTTATAGTAGAATTTTGGCTAAAAATTAGCCAAAATTTATTTTAAAAGCTCTTTTGCGTATTTTAGGCCTAGCTCGTAAGCTTTGGCGTTTGCCTCTTTGACCTTAGCTGGCACGCTTGCTAGCATCTCTTCACGCACTAAATTTTCATCCATACATTTACTCATAGCCACCGCCACGCCAAGGGCGACAACACTTTGAGTGATGACATTTCCGACCTCGTCTTTTGCGATAGAGATGATAGGAATTTCGTAAATTTTCCAGCGCTTTTTGTCTTCATCGCTTACTTTTACCAAATTTGGCTCGACAACGATCGCACCGCCCTCTTTCACGCCGCTTTTAAAGGCGTTGTAGCTTATCTGCGCGGTAGCAAGCATAAAGTCTATCTCGCCCTCGTTTGCATAAGGGTATAAAATTTCTTTCTCATCAAGGATAATATCGACCTTTGTTGGACCGCCACGCACCTGAGATGTGTAGGTAGAGGCTTTAACACCGTATCCGCCTGCCTTTATCTTAGCAGCTGAGAGAATCTCGCCTGCTAGTATAACGCCCTGTCCGCCAACGCCGACAAATCTTAATTGTGACTTCATGCTAGCTCCTTAAAATCTATCGCTTCACCGCTCATAGCAGCCTTTCTTACCATGTCGTAAGCCTTGGTGTATTCGATCTTTTCATCATCTTTATGTAGCACACCAAGTGGGAAAATGCCCTTTTTCTCCTCATCGCTTAGCATGTCAAATTTGACCTTACTCGTTGTGCGGCCTTTTATCCACTCTAAATTTTTCACCGCCTCGCCCATTTTGTTCTTGCGACCTAAATTTATGTGGCAGTTTGAAAATACATCAAAAAAGCTGTATCCATCGTGGCTAAAGCCCTCTACAAAGAGCTTTGTAAGCTTCTCTGGCTCGATGACGCTACCACGCGCGACAAAGCTAGCACCTGCGGCGGTTGCGAGCTTACAGGCGTCAAAGCTAGGATCGATGTTGCCATACTGCGCTGTGACCGTCCACATGCCCTTTGGCGTGGTTGGGCTGGTTTGCGAGTTGGTTAGTGCATAGATAAAGTTGTTTATTAGGATGTGATTTAGCCCGATATTTCGGCGGCATCCATGTATCGTGTGGTTACCTCCGATCGCTAGCCCGTCGCCATCGCCAGTTACTACGATGATGTGCTTATCTGGGTTTGCCATCTTTACGCCAGTGGCGTAGGCTACGGCTCTACCGTGAGTTGTGTGGATGGTATTGCAGTCAAGATATCCGCTAAAGCGGCCAGAGCAGCCTATACCTGAGACCACACAAACGTCGTTCATGTCCCAGCCCATAGTGTCGATCGCGCGGATGAGCGCCTTTAGTATGACGCCATCGCCACAGCCCCAGCACCAAAGAGTAGGCATTTTGTCTGTTCGTAAATATTTATCATAATTAAAAGCCATAAATTTCTCCTATCTTTGCCTCGATCTCGCTTGGGCTTATCGGTCTGCCGTTTGCTTTTAGCAGTTTTGCAAAGTCATCTCTTAAGATGATCTTTGAAATTTCGCCGCTATACTGGCCTAAATTTAGCTCGCAGACTAAAATTTTGCTAAATTTGTTCGAGATCTCTTTTAGCTTTTTAGCTGGAGCTGGGAAAAGCGTGAGTGGCTTAAATAGCCCAACTTTTAGCCCTTTTTCACGTAAATTTAAGATCGCTTGCTTGGCTGAAAGCGCCACGCTACCAAAAGCAATGATGCAAATTTCAGCGCCATCAAGCATAAACTCTTCAAATTTCTCGCACTCATCAGTGTGTAAATTTATCTTGTTAAACAGCCTATTCATCGAGTATTCAACGATCTTGCCATCTTCTGTTGGAAAGCCAGTAGCGCCGTGATGAAGCCCAGTTATATGGTAGTGGTAGCCTTTAAAGAAAGGATTTAGCGTGGCTGGCTCGTCGTGCGCGGCCTCGTAAGGTTTATACTCTTTTGGCTCGCCGTTAAATTCTTTTCTTTTATAAATTTCTAGCTCGCTAATCTCAGGTAAACGCACCATTGCTTGCATGTGCCCTATCGTCTCATCAAGTAGCAGCATGACTGGCGTCATAAACCTAGCTGCGAGATTAAAGGCACGCACGGTCTGCGTGTAGCACTCTTCTAGGCTACTTGGGGCAAGGACGATCATATTTACATCGCCGTGAGTTGGGTTTTTAGCCTGCAAGATATCGCCTTGTGCGACACGGGTTGGCAAGCCAGTTGAAGGGCCACCACGCATGACGTTAACGATGACGAGCGGTATCTCAGCGATAAAGCCAAGGCCTATTTGCTCAGCCTTTAGTGAAATTCCAGGTCCGGAGCTTGCTGTCATCGCTTTAGCGCCGCTTGCACTTGCGCCAAGTGCTACTGAAATTCCAGCTATCTCATCTTCCATTTGTATAAATGTACCGCCATGTTTTGGCAAAAGCACGCTTAGCTCGTGGGCGATCTCACTGCTTGGAGTGATAGGATATCCGCCAAAGAAGTTACAGCCGCACTCGACAGCAGCCCTTGCTACTAGGGCATTTCCAGTTGATACTAGCTCTCTCATGCGCTCTCTCCAAGCTTTGCAAATTTATTTGCCTTTACGGCAGCAGCTCGCTCTTTGCTCTCAGGCGTTAGTTTTGCAAATTTAAAGCCTTTTTCAGCCACATAAATGGCAAAATCAGGACAATGAAGCTCGCAGTCGCGACAGCCTATGCATGAGTCAGCATAGACGACCTCTATCATCTTACCAAGCACCGCTTTTGGCTCAAGCCTCATCGCTAGCACGCCTGCTGGGCAGTAGCTCACACAGACATCACAGGCTTTACACCTGCTCTCATCGACCCAAACAGGTACATTTTCTTTTATTATCATCTATATTCCTAATCCAAATTTTCTTTTAAAAATTTAATGTTTTTTCTAATATCAGCTTCGCTTTTACTTAGCTGCTCTTGCTCACTTTCATTTATATTTAGCTCTAAAATTTCTTTTAAGCCCTCACGTCCAAGCCTTACTAGCCTGCCGCAACTTAGCTCATCATCAAGAAGCACGCTAGCACTTAAAATTTCATCACTCTTGCCCATGATCGCTTCACACATCTTCACAACAGCAGCTGCTGGTGCATAGTAAGCTGAAGTGCCAAGGAGCTTAACGATCTTTGCTCCACCTGTGCTTGTCTCTTTTTTAAGAGTTGCTAGCTCATTTTCGTTTAAATTTTCGCTGATATTACTAGTAGATACGATCATCTCGTCGTTATGAGCGCCAATTATCTTTGTCTTTAGCCCTTTTGCGTCCTTGTCTTTTAGAAGCGCTAGCTCATATCTACATCTTGCGCCATCAAGCTCACCAGCCATGCCGATCACTTTATTTTTACTAAAACCACTAAATTTATGAGCCGTCCAGACCATCACATCAAGCGGATTTGTCACGACGATTATCACCGCATTTGGTGCAAATTTTGCGATATTTTGAGCTGTTTGTTTTACAACGACGGCATTTTTAAGAAGCAAATCCTCTCTTGTTTGACCCTCTTTTCTTGGGCTTCCAGCAGTTACCACTACGATATCACTGCCCTCTATTAGCATAAAGTCATCGCTACCGCAAACGGTAGTTTTAGCATTAAAAACGCAGCTTGACTGCGCTAGATCGATAGCCTTTGCGCGTGCCACGTTACCAAATATATCTACAAGCGCGATCTCATCGCAAACTTCCCTCATACAAAGCGCATAAGCTATACTTGCACCGACGTTTCCTGCTCCAACTATACTTATTTTCATTTTCTCATCCTATTATTTGATTTAAGATTTTACTTGGTCTCATGACCTCATTTGCCCTCACTTCATCTGGCAAATAATATCCGCCAAATTCCACGCTTGCACCATCATTTTGTCTTATCTCTTTTAAAATCTCATTCTCATTTTTCTCTAGCTCGTCTGCTAAATTTTCAAAAATTTTACTTAAAATCCCGCCACTTTTTGCCATCTCTCTTGCCCAAAATAGCGCTAGACAGAAGTGTGACTCCCTAGTATCAAGAGTGGCGTTTGGCGTTTTATTTTCATCTAGATAGCTAGCAACCGCTCTATTTAGCGCGTCACTTAGCTCTTTTGCCTCTTTTTTTTGCTTAGCAAATGCTAGATATTCAAGCGAAGCACTAAGCGCTAAAAACTCGCCGAGACTATCCCAAAGTAAGTGATTTTTCTCTTTTAGCTCTTTTACAAGCGTTGGGGCCGTTCCACCAGCGCCTGTTTCAAACATCGCTCCACCAGCAAGTAGCGGCACAACTGAGAGCATTTTCGAGCTACCACCTAACTCAAAGATCGGGAAAAGATCGGTTAAATAGTCTCTTAAAACGTTACCAGTTACGCTTATGATGTTTTTGCCAGCTCTTATCAAGCTAAGCGTTTTTGTAGTCGCTTGCTCGTAGTTTAAAATTTCAAATTTAACGCCAGCTCTAACAAATTTATCTCTAAATTTTTCAAATTTAGCTATCAAATTTCTATCATGTGCACGGCTGCTATCTAACCAAAATATAAGCTCATCTTTTGAAATTTCGCCTCTTTTTAAAGCAAGCTCAAACCACGCATTTATCGCGTCTTCCTTAGCCTGTGTCATCCTAAAAATGTCGCCCTTTTTGACGCTAAATTTAAAGACGCTCTTGCCAGCCTCATCAAAAACTACAAATTCTCCGTCCTCTTTTGCGATAAAAGTCTTATCATGGCTGCCGTATTCCTCGGCCTTTTTAGCCATTAACCCCACGTTTGCTACGCTGCCTATGCTGCTCACATCAAGCGCACCATGCTCTTTAAAGTCCGTCACGCAGGCCTCATAAACCCTAGCGTAAGTTCTATCTGGGATCATACAAAGCGAGAAATTTAGCTCGCCGCTTCTATCTTTTACCTTGCCAGAGTTTCTAATGAGCGCAGGCACGGAGGCATCGATAATAACGTCATTTGGCACATCAAAGTTGCTAGCATTTTCATTTAACGCCCAAATTTTTGCCTTTTTGCTCAAAATTTCATCAAATTTAGTCAAAATTTCATCTTTATTTTTAAGCTGCGAAATTTTAGAAAACATATCTTTTAAGCCGTTTTTAGCCTCCACGCCGTGAGCTTTAAACTCTTCGTCAAATAGTTCAAAAACCTCTTTAAAATAGCTTTTTATCGCGTGAGCAAAGATGACTGGGTCACTAACTTTCATCATCGTGCATTTTAGGTGCAGGCTCAAGGTCAAATTCTCTTTTTTTGCCTCATCAAAACAGCTTTCATAAAATTTATCTAGCTCATCTACGCTTAAAAATGTAGCATCGACGATCTCGCCACTTTGTACGGCAAGCTCTTTTAAAAGCTCTTTTTTACCCTCTGTATTCACAAAATTTATATAAAATTTCTCATCTTTGCTAGCGATTATTGAGTGCTCATTTTCATAAAAATCGCCCTTTTGCATGTAGCAAATTTTAGCTTTATTTGCCTTGTTCCAGTCACCGTTGCTATGTGGATGTTTTTTGGCAAATTCTTTTACAGGAGGCAGGACCCTTCTATCTGAGTTTCCTTGTCTTAGGACTGGATTTACTGCACTTCCTAACACTTTTTGGTATTTTTTAGCAATCTCTTCGTCGTAATCCGTGATGATCTCATCTGGATAAAAAGGCACATTTATGCCTTTGCTTCTAAGCTCCTCTATCGCTGCTTTTAGCTGAACGAGCGTGGCTGAAATGTTTGGTAGTTTTATGATATTTGCCTCTTTGTGACTGGTCAGTTCGCCTAAAAGCTCCAACTCATCAGCCTTATTTAGTCCAAGCTCTTTGCTAAAAAGAGATAAAATTCTCCCAGCTAGGCTAATATCGGCCCTTGTTATGCTAATGTCAGCACGAGATAAAAAGCTCTTTACGATAGGAAAGAGAGAGTAGCTTGCAAATAGCGGCGCTTCGTCGGTTTTGGTCCAGATAATGTCACTCATTTTAGCCCTTTTAGTTTTTTTAAAATTTATCACTTTCTTTATTAAAATTCGTTGTATTTTAGGCATTTGCCGCAAATTCTAGCTCTATTTTCCTATATTTTGGTTGTGCTCGCTTAAGGTTTTTGAAAAAATGTGTTTTTTCGCCTTTTTGTCAAGCACGAAGTATAAATAATCGCTCTTTGCAGGATTTATCGCTGCTTTGATCGCACTTATCGAGACCGAGCAGACTGGACTTGGCGGAATGCCGTCGTTTAGATATGTATTAAACTCGCTCATATCGCTTCTTATGCGCTCAGCCGTGATCACATCGTGTGAATAAATTCCATAGTTTAGTGTACCGTCCATTTGTAGCCTCATGCCCTTATTTAGGCGGTTATATATAACTGAAGCAACTAGTGGCATCTCAGCGTCGTTTGCAGCCTCTTTTTGGATGATCGAAGCGATCGTTAAAATTTTAAACCATTTCTTCTCGTTGTATTCGCCAAAAATTTTATTGCTGATCTCGCTTTGAGCCTTTATTGATGAATTTACAAGATAAAAAGCAAGGTGCCTTTCGCTGATGCCTATTGGAATTTTATATGTATTTGGCATCAAAAAGCCATCACTCACTGGAGCAAGGGCGTTATATTCGCTATTTAGTTTAACGGGATCAAGTCCTAGCTGGGCGGCGATCTGGTTTAAAAAAACGATAGTCGTTTCGCCTGGTATTAGCGTTATCTCGGTTAAAGCCGCTTTTGACTTTGCGAGTTTTTTTAAAAAATCAACCCTTGAAATTTTATCTTGACCGATCTCTATCCAGCCAGATTGCGGAGAGCCGATAAAAAGTATGGCATACTTGTCTATCACGCTTAAGTTAAAGTTGCGATTAGCTAAATAAGATATAATCTCGCCCACACTTCCCTTTGGTATAAAAACGACCTTGCTTGTGTTTATAGGGCGTGCCAAATAGACAAAAATACTTAGGAAAATGATGGCTACGATATCAAAAAAAATGTCTAAATATGGCTTTTTTATAAAATTTTTTATCATCTTGATTCTTTCATTTATCTTACTTTTAAAATACGGCATAAAAATTAACGATTTCGAGTTTTACGGCGTAAAATTGGAGCAATTATATATAAAATTAGATAAAAAAATAATTGCAAGAGCAAAGCAGATAAAGCTCCCAAATTTTAAGAAAGAGAGTAAGCAAAAAAGCAGCGATGAGCGCCTTTTAAATCTTAGTAAAAGCGTAGATTTTATAGATACGATTTTTCAAGAAATTTCACTTGAAAATGTGCAAATAGGAGATGATTTTAAACTAAAAATTCTATTTTTAGATGATATATTTTTTGTTGATAGCCCTTATTTAAATGTAGACATTAAATTCCAAAACGAACAGCAAGATGGAATAGATCTTTTTAGCGTTAGAAATTTAAGCTTTAAGGATTTTAACGTGAGCATTAGCGGCGAAGGGAGTGCAGATTTTGATAAAAATGACTATAAATTTGAGGGAAATTTCACCTCTCATGAGCTGCACGGTAAGCTAAATTTTGCTCTAAAAGATACATTTTTAACCTACAAAGCTTACGATGTCGAGGCTGGAAGTATTAAAAACTTCATTGATGAGCTTGATAGACGCATAGAGCTAAATAGTGAAGTTAAAAACTGGATATATGGATACATCGTTGCTGATGATTACGAGCTTAAAGAGATAAATGGCAAGGCTGATCTAGCCAAAAATAACTTTTATCTAAATGATCTAAATGCCACCGCAAATACTAAAAATTTGCTCGTTAAATTTGAAAAAAGCTTGCCGGCCGTAAATGTAGGCGAGGCAAATATCACGCTTAAAAACTCAAAGCTTAAATTTGATCTTATTTCGCCTATTTACAAGGGCAAAAAACTTGATGGCTCAAGCGTTGCGATAAATAATATCTTTGATGAAAAAAGCGCAAATTTAGAGCTTTTTATAAAGACAAAATCAATTTATGATGAAGCTATAAACGAGATATTAAAAGCCTATAAGATCATCGTGCCAGTAAAACAGCTTAGCGGAAAAATGGATGCTAGCTTAAAAATTTTAATAAAACTTGATGAGAAAAGCTTAGAAAATTTTGACGAAAAAAGCGTCATTGCAAATGGAGAATTTAAGCTAAGTGATGCAGTTTTAGAGATTGCTGGGAGTAAATTTAACGCTAAAAGCGCTTTTGTAAAGCTCATCAATACGACAAATTTAAGCATCGATGCTACTGGCTTTGGACTTGACTTTTTTAAGGCAAATGCCAAGGCCGATATAAATTTACAAAAAAGTACTGGCGAGATAAAAGGCGCGATAGAAAGCTTTGATCTAAAAGAGAAAAATGATGAAATTTTAACCTTTAAAAATGAGCCATTTAGCGCATTTTTGGACTTTAGCAAGGCTGGTGAAACTTTGCTTAAGATAGAGCCATTTGGGCTTGATATGAGCTTTGGCAGTGAAAGTAAAATATCAACAAAAAATAGTAAATTTTTCATAGAGAACTCGCCTGTTTTAAAGCAAAACGGCGTGCATGGTTTTGATGAACTTAGTATAAAAAGTAAGGATTTTACTGATCTTGAAATTTTTGCCAAAGAGGCAAACTTTGATTTGCCGTTTTTAGATAAAAATGGTTCAAAATATGAAAACGATGATCTTAAAATTTTAGTCTCAAAAGCTGGCGTAAAGGTAGATAGCGCAAGCAAAAAGCTAAGCCTAGACATAAAAGAAAAAGCCATAAACGTAAAAACCAAAGATCTAAATTTGCTAGTGCTTGACGATAACAAAACCAGCGAGCAAAGCACACCGCTTGAGCTTTTAGCAAAAAATGGCGATATTATTTTAAGGGATCTAAACAAGACCTTGCCATTTGCTAGCTTTAGCGCCGAGAAAAAAGGCAAAAGCACCTCGCTAAATGGGCTAGCAAAGCAAGGTAGAGTTGGATATTTTAGCGATGAGAAAAGCATAAATTTAGACGCAACTGATATAAGCGGCGAATTTATCAACGACCTTTTTGGCATCAAGAGCTTTGAGGGCGGTAAATTTCGCCTAAAAATGCTTGGAGAAAACTCTAAAAATTTCAAGGCTGAGGTGAGATTTTTTGGCACGTATCTAAAAGACTATATCTTTTATCAAAGGCTTTTAAGCTTTTTAAACTCGGTGCCGTCGCTTCTTAGCTTTAAAACGCCTGACTTTAACGACAAAGGTTTTACTGTTAAAAACGGCAAAATTTTACTTACTAGAAAAGGCGACGTGATCGAGTTTTTAGCGATTGAGATGATAGGCACGAGCGCAGATATCGGCGGACGTGGCACTATCGATCTAAAGAGCAAAAAGATAAACATCGACCTTGAGCTAAAGATACTAAAAGACGCAAGCGGCATCATCGACAAGATCCCACTTATCAACCAAATCATCCTTGGCAAAGACCGCTCGCTCTCAACCGTCATCGCCATACGCGGCACGACTGAAAAGCCAGAATACTCGACGCAGATCTTGCAAGATGCCCTGCTCTCACCACTGAAGATCATAAGAAACGTGATTCAGGCTCCGTTTTTGATATTTGAGTAGTTTAAATCTGCAACGCACAGAAATTATAGAAAAATTATTGGCTGCTTCTAAAGCCAAGAGTGGGCGCTCATTTTTAATTATTTATATTATCCTCGGCTCGCAAAGCGCGTAAAAAGGATACAAAAGCTAAAGATCAAGGTTTTGGTAGCTATTTTTTTAATACTAGTGCTATTAAAATATTTTGATAAAAAACATGAAATTTTACATATAAAAATATGTAAAATTTACTTCATCTCAAGACGCATGAGATACATCTCTTCTCCGTCAGTCACCTTTAAATTTTGGCTCTTGCACTTTGGACAAGTAAAGTCATTTTCGCTAAGTTCCCCACCAAATCCGCAATCCAAGCACTCAATAACCACAGCTTGTAAATTTATCACAAGCTCGGCATTTTCGCAGATCGTACCAGCCTTATAAACATCAAAGGCACTCTCTAAATAGTGTGGCTCCACTCCACTTAAACGGCCAACCTTTATCTCGATCTTGCTTATCTCTTTGGCATTTTCTTTGGCGGCATTTTTCTCACAAAGGCTGACTAAATTTTGAACGATACTAAGCTCATGCATTAGCAGATCCTTGGCAGTAGCTCGCCCTTTGGCGGCTCGAGAAATCTTCTTGATTTATAGGCATTTTCGATGATGACACGCTCGTTTTTAACATCCATTACCTCGCCTATTATCATCGCGTTTTTATCAAATTCTCTTAAAATTTTAAGCGCGTCCTCGGCCTCGCTCTCATCAACAGCCATCACAAAAGTGCCCTCATTTGCAAGTTCATAAGGCTCAAATCCAAATAGCTCACAAACGCCCATCACTTCGTCTGCGACCTTGATATTTTCTTCAAAAACTAAGATGTCAAATTTAGCAAATTTAGCCCATTCATTTAGCACTGCACTTAGTCCGCCTCTAGTTGCATCACGCATAGTTTGCGGCTTTATGCCAGCGCTAAATAGCTTTAAAGTAACCTCTTTTAAGCTCTTGCAGTCACTTTTTAGATCAAGTCCAAGCTCAAATTCTTCTCTTGCAGCTAGCACCACGCCGCCGTGTCTGCCAACATCTCCAGAGATTAAAATTTTAGCCCCTGCCTTTAATTTTTTAAGCTCCACGCCTTCGCAAACTATTTCGCCGATGCCTGCTGTGTTTATAAAAATTTTATCGCATTTGCCCTTTGGCACGACCTTTGTATCGCCGCAAACTACGCTCACACCACTCTCTTTGCAAGTTTTTGCAAGCGAGCCAAGCACGCGCTCAAGCTCTTCTATACTTAGCCCCTCTTCGATGATGAGCGAACAGCTTAGGTATTTAGCGCTTGCACCAACCATCGCTAGGTCGTTTATCGTGCCGCAAGCTGCGATCTTGCCGATATCGCCACCATTAAAAAAAATGGGAGTTACCACAAAGCTATCGGAGCTAAATGCGATCTTGCCGTTTAAATTTAGTATCGCTGAGTCGTTGCTCTGCCTTAAAATTTCATTATCAAAAATTTTAAATATCGTCTCGTTTATAAGCGAGTTCATCTCCTCGCCACCGCCGCCGTGGCTTAGCATTATCTTTTTCATTAAATTCCTTAACCAACTCTTGCGTATTTAAAATATGCCGCACAAGCACCCTCACTTGAGACCATGCACGATCCTATCGGATTTTGCGGGTTGCAGACCTTGCCAAAGACTTTGCACTCTGTCGGCTTTGCCAGCCCCCTTAAAATTTGCCCGCAAATGCAAGCCTTACTCTCACCAGCGCTCTCTACGTTGCAGTCAAACTGCACTCTAGCGTCAAGGTGGACAAACTCGTCTCTTAGCTTCATGCCGCTTTGTGCTATCTCGCCAAGGCCTCTCCAGACAAAGTCGCACGGCTCAAAGTACTTAGCTATGAGCTCTTTTGCCCTAACATTACCCTCTTCTTTGACAGCCCTTGCGTACTCGTTGTAGACTTCATGTGTGCCTGCATTTTGCTGACGGACTAAATTTAGCACACTTGCCATGATGTCAAGCGGCTCAAAACCACTAATGGCGATCGGTCTTTTAAATTCGCTCGCTAGCTCTTTGTAAATTTTACTTCCAGTGATAACGCTTACGTGACTTGGTCCCAAAAATGCGTCTATCCTTACGTTTTCGTCGCTCATTATAGCTCTAACTGGGGCTGGGACGGTCACGTGATTTATGTGAAAGTATAAATTTTTAATGCCCTCTTGCACCACTTTTTCAACTAAATTTGCGCTCATCGGAGTCGTCGTCTCAAAGCCGATCGCAAAAAATATGACCTTTTTGTCTGGATTTTGTTTAGCGATATTTAATGCATCAAGTGGCGTGTAAAGTGCCCTTATATCGTGTCCCTCGCCGCGAAGCTTTTGCAAGCTTGTCTTTGAGCCAGGCACTCTTAGCATGTCAGCTAGCGTGCAAAAGATCACATTATCCATGCTAGCTAGCTTACAGGCCTCATCTATGCGGCTCTTTGGCATCACGCAGACTGGACAGCCTGGGCCGTGGACGAAATTTATATGCTCTCCCACTAAACTTGGCAGTGCAAATTTCATAATGCTGTGCGTATGGCCGCCGCAAATTTCCATGATATTTAGCGGTTTTACGCTCTCTTTTTGGATGAGTTTTGAAAGGGCTAGGATTAAATTTTTATCGCGAAAGTCATTGATAAGATCCATCAAATTTTCCCCGCGTTCATATCATCAGCGATCTTTTGATAGACCTCTAAGCTCTCAAGCGCAAACTGCGTATCGATCTTTTGCATAGCGTAACCAACGTGGATCAGCACATATTCGCCAACTTTTACCTCTTCAGAGATGAGATCTAGGCTAACCTTTCTAGTAACACCCAAGGTCTCAACGGTAGCAACGTTATTTTCATCTATTTCTATTACTTTTGAAGGGATTGAGAGGCACATTATCTTAGCTCTTTTTTAAATTCCAAATAACTTATCCATTTATCAATACCTTCACCAGTTTTACTATCTACCACAAAGATATCAACCTTTGGATTTAGCTTCCTAGCATCATTTTTCACTCGCTCTATATCAAAGTCAAAGTGCAGTGCGAGCGATGCTTTTGTGATGAGAAGCACGTCAGCAGCTCTAAACATCACTGGGTACTTACTCACCTTATCATCGCCCTCTGGCACTGAAAGAAGCACAGCGTTAAAATGTGAGCCAACGTCATAGCTTGCAGGACAGACTAAATTTCCAACATTTTCTATAAAGACTAGGTCAAGCTCATTTAGTGGCAAGTGATGGAGGCCTTCGTGCACCATAAAAGCATCCAAGTGACAGGTCTGACCTGTGCTTATCTGATGAGCCTTTGCTCCAGCCTTTACTATACGGTCGGCATCTTGATTTGTCTCCAAATCGCCCTCAACAACGCCTATTTTAAACTTACCAGCCTTTATCGTAGCCTCGAGAAGCGTTGTCTTGCCTGCCCCTGGACTACTCATTAAATTTACACAAAGTATCTTTTTTTCATCAAGATGAGCTCTATTGTGAGCAGCTTCTTTATCATTTTCAGAGAGAATTTTCTCTATCACGTCTATGGTTTTACTCTCATTTAGCACAGGATGTGCGTGAGCCTCATGGCTATGCTCATGTGCGTCATGAGCATGCTCTGTATGCCCATCGTGAGTGTGTGGGTGTGAGTGAGTAGTGCCATCAACATGAGTGTGGGCATGGGCGTGATTACCCATTGAGCAACCGCAATCTTTGCACATTTTTTTATCCTTTTTTATTAATTTATGGAGATTTTAACTCTTAAATTTAAAAATAAAATTAAATTTTTAGGATTTTTTACAAATAGATCAAAATTAATTAACTTGTTTAAATTTTCATTTAAATTTAAAATATAAGCGAATTTTTTACAAATACTTTGACTAAATTTACTTTACTCTTTTTGCCTAATATCATCCAGCTTATCAAAATTTTCATCACCAAATAATTTTTTACTATTCTTTCCAGCACTCTTTTGAATTATTAGATCTTTTAATCTAGCCTTGCCATTATCCATCACCATCAAAATCGCATACGCATGAACATCCTCTTCTCTCATTTCATCTTCGGTATTAGCTGCACTATCAGGCGACATATAAAAGTGCTCTATGCCGTATTTTACGAGCGAGTAGCCATCATATCTACCAGCTAAAAACACTCCATTCTCTGGCTTGCGTATACTAAATTTAGCAAAGCTATAAGTGCCATTAACATCTGGCTTTAAAACAGCATAAACTCTAGCCCCATCTCTTACTCTCTCATCGTATTGGTCGATATAGCGGTTATCTTCATCATTTTCGTCAAAATTTCTTGAATGAAAATTTGAAAATTCATAGTTTAAATCAACATAGTTTCCACGAAAAAGATCTCTTGGGTCGTAAAGATTTACCCTCACTCTTACCTCTTGCCCAAAATAAAGTGGCATAAGTGCGTAGCCAAGCATAATGACAATAAGCAAAATTTGAAAAACTACAGCCACTATTAATACTTTTATCTTCATTTTTTACGTCCTTTTCTAGCGACAACTAGTACTATGAAAGCAAACACCATAAATAGCGCCGTAGCACCAATATAATCGCCTATGAGTTGGAAATACCTCGCGGCTGCAACCAAAAATATCATACAAAGACCAAGTTTTAACTCACCCTTTTTGATAAGAACCGCAGCTGTTATGATATTTGCGAGCGAAAAAAATATATTTGCGTAGCCAGGACCGTAGCTAAAGATAAATGGCAACGACACGAGCAGTGCCCCAAGCAGCAAACCACTCTTGTTTTTTTCTTTAAAAAATAGTGCAAAATAAGCAACACTAAATAGGATAAAGACAAAGCCAAAATTGCTTTTAAAAAACGACTTCACAAACCAAAGCTCTTCATCTCCAACCTCAAATAAATTTCTTTCTTCAAATAAAAGCAGACAAAGCAACAACACAAAAACGCCAAAATTTTTACCAAATTCTTTTGCAAATGCGCCAAGCCCTACTCTAAATTTATCTAGTAGCGGCGAAATGCTAATAAGTAAAAGTGCATAAGATAGCGATACGATCGCAACCATCGGAAGTCCAAACAAAAATCCATAATCAAATACCGCTCTAAGACCACTAATGTAGCCACAAAATGAAATGATGTATATAAAGATATCTATAAAAAGCACAAAAGCAAGCCATTTTGAGTCGTCTTTGTAAAGTGTATATGCGCCAAGTACTATAAAAATGATAAAGCCAAAACCAAAATCGCCCTGATAAGCTATCATAAAAAACCAAACCGTCGCAAAAATAAGGCTTTGGGCCACCAACACACCTTTTTTACTAGCAAAAGAAACCGCAAACGCTCCGATACTCCAAAGTAAAATACCGCCGCTTGGCTCATCACTAATGTGATAAATTTGAGCAATAAGTGCAATCGCCGCACCAAAGCAGAAATTTCCAAGAAAAAACATCGCCGTTGATAGATTTTCCTTTTCCTTTGCGAGATAGTAAATTCCACCAAAATTTACAAGTCCAAGTACAAACAACACAAGTGCTAAACGTCCTATTCTTGGTATCTCTTCCCAATTTGCACCAACAAGCGTAAAAAAGGCTAGTGCAAAAAAGAGATATGCTACGAGTTTTAGGACAAAACTCATCTTATCGCTGTGAGCGTCAGGGTCGATGTCGTATAAATTTGCTATTTTTATAGCGGTCTCCTTATCAACTATACCGTCACTTTGCCACCGATCCAGCTCTTTTGCTAGAAAAATTCTATTTAAAAAGTTCAATAACAACTCCTTTGCAAGCTCATTAAAACATAAGAAGCCTATTAACCAGCGTAAAAATGTGGTAATAAGGATCAAATTTTTGTTGTTATTATATTAAAAATATAGCGTAAATGCTAAGAAGAGATATTTGGACGAGTTTAAAAATTTTTTAGAAATTTAAATTTTAGTCAAGGCTCAATAAAAAGAGTAAATGACCATCAAATTATCATTTATTCAAATGATATGGAGTTTGCGCGAGTAAATCGGCAAAAACTCCATATAAATTTACAAAAACTACAAAAACCGCTTAAAAACTATTTTGAAAGACAAATGTGATAAACAACGCAGCTATGAGAAACCTGCTGCTTGCTATACTTGCTAAAAACTCCTAAATTTCCTACCACCTCAAAGACTTTAGCACGCTAAAATTTAGGAACGGCTGCCTTTGTAAGTTTAGAAAATTTAACACCTTTTAAGCCAGCAATTCTCTCAGAAAAGCGTTCTATTTTGCTTGCCTCTCCTCTTATAGAGATCGTTTCTAAGCAGTTGTGATGATCGACATGTACGTGATTTGTGCAGATTATTTTCACATCAGAGTCATGCTCGATATCCATTTTTTTATTCACCAAATCGTTGTGATGATGCACATAAATGAGCGTCAAAACACCGATCAACTCTTCATTAGCGTCTTTCCAGCTATCATTTACGATCTTTTCACGGATCAGATCCCTCGTAAATTCGCTCCTAGAAGCGTAGCCTTGTTCGCTAACCTTTTTATCTAGTTCGTCTAGTAACTGACTAGGTAAAGAAACACTAAAACGTATAACACTATCCATTTTCTGCTCCTTTCTCGTTTGATTACCGTTTATAATCATTATACATCACTTATTAGAAAATGTGGATAAAAAATAATAAATTTGCCCTAAATTTACGTTAGAATCGTTGCTACAGAATTTTTTATTGATATAAAATTTCAAATTTGCTTTAGTAAATTTTTTGTAAATAAGTTCAAGTAAAGTCTTATTTTGAAAAACTCCACCACTTAGTAAAATTTTCATTTTTTCTTTTTTAGAAATTTCAAAAATGATATTAGCTATACCATTTATAAATGCCGTTGCAGCCACTCTTGGTTCATCTTTTAAAGCATTTTTAAAGGCCTCTTTAAAGCAGATCACTCCAGCATTTAGACTAAATTTATAACACACATCCAAATTTTTATCATAAAGTGTTTCAAGTCTCATGCCGCTCTCGCCCTCAAAACTAGAGTGAAAAAGCCCACAAATAATCGCCCCAAATGCGTCAAATATCCTACCAACCGAGCTAGTTTTTACTAAGTTTAATCCTTTTTGCTCCATTTTTTTAAAATTTGCAAGTATTTTTTCATCAAAATTTACTAAAAATTTACCAGCTTCGTCCTCAAGAGAGTATTTTAAAATAATAGAATATGCGATTAGATAGATATTTTTGATGCTGTTTTCGCCCCCAAATAGACTAAATTCATCAAAATGATAAACTCGCTCGTAATTCTTTTTATCTAGCCTAAAGACCTCGCCACCCCAAATTTTGCCATCCTCCCCGTATCCAGTGCCGTCAAAACAAAAGCCAATGTACTTTTTATCTGCTAGATCGTTTTCAAATATTACACTTAGCAAATGCGCGTAGTGGTGCTGCAAATGAACTAGCTCAAAGCCCTGATCCTTTGCCCATTTTGTATTTAAAAAATTTGGATGCAGATCGGCTACAACTTTATCGATTTTTAGGTTGTAAGTCTTTTCAAAAAGGGTAAAAATATCTTTAAATCTATCAAAAGTCGCCACGTTTTTTAGGTCGCCGATATACGGGCTAATCATCAAAAGGCCGTCTTTGTATATACAAAAAGAACTTTTTAGCTCCGCTCCAAGGGCTAAAAATGTCCCTTTTTGCTTGAAATTTGTATGAATGAAATTTGGATTTAAGCCACGGCTCGTTCTTGTAAAAACAACTTCATCACCAACGCAAAATGCGATACTATCGTCACTTGGTGAGTAAATTTCTCGGTCGTGATCAAGGTAAAAGTCTATGACGTCACCTAGCTTTTCTCTTAGCTCGCTCTCATCTTTTATCACAACTTCGCCTGAGATGTTTGCGCTAGTTGCGATGATGTCGTGCTTGAGATAGTCAAAAAGCAAAAGATGTATGCCGCTAAATGCGAGCATGACGCCAAGCTTGTTTAAATTTGGAGCGACACTTTTTGCGATATTTGAGCCATTTTTTGCCTCAAGCAAGACGATTGGCTTTAAATTTGAGCTAAGAAGTCTAGCCTCCGCCTCTGAAATCTCAGCTATTTTTCCAGCGTTTTCTAAATTTTTACTCATCAGTGCAAAAGGCTTGCTTGGGCGGTGCTTTCTGGCTCTTAGCTCACTAACTGTGGCTTCATTTGTCGCGTCACAAACCAAATGAAAGCCACCAAGCCCTTTAATGGCTAAAATTTTGCCCTCGTTTATGAGCTTAGCCGCCTCTTTGGCTGCTTCGTTCTCGCTAGCCAAGACTTTGCCAAATTTATCTTTCAGATAGAGCTTTGGCCCGCAGTTTGGGCAAGAGATCGGCTCTGCGTGGTAGCGGCGATTAAGCGGATCTTTGTACTCGCTCTCGCAAAATTTACACATTTTAAACTCGTTCATCGTCGTATTTACCCTGTCATAAGGCAATGCTTTGATGATCGAAAATCTAGGCCCGCAGTTGGTGCAGTTTATAAATGGGTATTTGTAGCGTGGATTTGTGGGGTCATAAAACTCGCGCAAGCAGTCATCGCAAAGTGCGTAATCAGGCAAAATAGGCGCTTGTTTGGTGGCTGATTTTGAGGCGATGATCTCAAGCTTTTCATAAATTTGATCTATCTTAAATTTATGTAGCTCATCGATCCTAGCAAGGGCTGGTAGATTCTCATGGAGCTCCTTTTCAAAAGCCAAAAAGCTAGCCTCTTCGCCGCTAAAATTTAGCTTCACGCCCTCGTCATCGTTGTAAATTTCGCCAACAAGCTTAAATTTATCCGCTGAAGTATAGACAAAAGGTCTAAAGCCCACGCCTTGAACTAAGCCCTTGATCTCATATCTAAAGCTTAATCTCAACGCCAAATCCGGGGTCAAAATTTGTTTTTATATTTGGGTTTAGGTGCTTTTTTATCAAGTTGCTAACTACCTTATTGTAAAATAAATCCCCGCTTAAAATAATATTTTTGATATTAAATTTATCTCGTTTTTCATAGCTAAAATCGCTCAAAAAATGTGCCAAAGACTCGGTGCAACCAAAGCTGATATTCTTCTCTCCAGCGCCAGCAAGGATGAATGAAATGATACTTTTTACAAACTTAACCCCGTCTAAACCAAAGTCATCTTTCATCTTGTAATCGATCCTAACGCCCTTTTGACCGCTAAAATCAGCTGCCATTAATAGCAAATTCTCCCCTGCTTTTTTAAAGTCATCGCTTAAACCAAGCAAGCGTCCAGCTATGCAAAACAGCGAGAAAAAGCTAGCATTTGAGCTAAATTTACCACTTGGTAAAGTATGCTCTTTACTGAAGTTTTCAAGTAGCCTTTCGCCGCCTTCCTCAGCTCTTATGAGCTCATAAATTTCTTCAAAGCTACTAAATTTTGGCAAAAATAGAAGCTGCGTTTTGCTTGATTTTGAAAGCAGGCAAATTTCATCATCGCTAAATTTGCTAAATTTTAGCCCCAAAGCTATATCGCCAAAATTACTAAGCTCAATTTCCTCGTTTTTTGCATAGAAAAATGGGCTTAAAACTGCACTACTTTCAAGCAAAGTAAGCCTTGAAAGAGCATTTTTTTGCTCCTTTACTTTAACGCTTAAAAAGCTAAAATTTTCTTTATTTAGCCTCTCACAAATGGCATAAAGAAAAAGATCGTTTGGTGCCATCACGTCAAAAAATAGCGGCGCATCCTCGTGATTTTGTCTATAAATAGCTGTGGTTTTTAGAGCTAAAAGTGGCTTTTCAAAGCTAGCTAGAAATGTCAAAACTCTATCATCGGCGATAAAAATTTTTGGTAGCTGCTTTAAATTTACAGGCATCAAAAAATTTGCGTCAAAATTTACGCCAAGAGAAATTTCATATAAATTTTCATCTTGTTCTACGCAAACGATCCCCCTGTCTTTTAATAAATTTAGGCAAGCTTTTAGCTTTTCATTAAAATTACCAAGCGTTATCTCGCCCTCAAATTTACTCTCACATAGCGCGCCACTTTCATTTAAGATAGCCTTTTTGCTAGCCAAAAAGACACTCGCTTGAGTCGGAGTTAAGCCGCCAAATTTTATCTCATTTATCTTGCTATCTTCATCAAGCTCACTTGCAGCCAAAACCTCACTGTGCTTTATAAAAAGACTAAATGGCAAGAGCGCACTTGCTTTATTTGCCACGCTCTCAAGCTCGCTGGTATTGCCACTTACCTTTAGATAAATTTCATCATCTTTGCACTTTAGACTATGAGATAGATCACCAGCAAGCAAGCGTAAAAATGGCACTAGAAACGAAGCGTCCTTGTGGCAAGTAAATTTAAAAGCAAGTATCATTTTAAACCTTTTTTAGCGTATTCATCAACGATATCATTTAGGGTAAAATTTGCCACCTTTTCACACTTAAAATCAAGCTCTTTTAAGTGATCAAGCAGCGTTTTTTCTAAAATTACAGAAGCGTTTACAACCTCATCTGAGAGGCTAAAATTTGATGATTCTATGCGGCTAGGAACGATACCTAAAATTTTTGTCGTAGGTCTATCGCCCACAAGATCCATTAGATGAAGGGTCTGGAGCATCTCGATCTCGTGAGCCGAGCCGTCCCAACTAATAAAATTTGGCACGTTTAGAAAGTCGAAAAAATAAACATCGCCCACGCTTGCGCTATTTGCGCTAATGCAATCAACGACGATAAGATAGTCAAATTCGCTTATGATGTGAGTTAGAGCGAGGGCTAAAGTACCCCCGTCCATTAGAGTAAGCTCGTTTTTAGAACTTGTAAATTTATAGTTTTTAGCCATCAAATTTACAAAATGAACACCTATGCCCTCATCAGCAAACATCACGTTGCCAATACCAAGAACCAGCACTCTCATCAATGTTCTTTTACAAATTTATAGCCACTAACGATAGCGTCCATCGCTCCATTTTTGCCTTTAACAGCGTTAAATACTGCCATATAAACATGAATCGGCACAAAAATCATAATGACCCACATACAAATTCTATGTATCGTTCTGACATTTGCTAGTCCGCCCATAAGCTCTTCAAAAAATCTCGCTGGCTCATAAAGCGCTCCGCCAAGTCCCTCATGATAAACATGAACGTAAAGCACAAGACCACTTAGGCAAATAAGAGTCAAAATAAGATAAAAGAAAAAGTATGAGGCAAACTGCAAAGGATTATAAACACCCCTTAAATGTGGGTGTGGCCCCATAAAAAGATAGTATTTGATCTGTGCGATCCAAATTTTTGGATTTAGAAAATCAACCACACTCATCCACTCTTTTTTACTATGTTTATCAAAGACAAATAGATAAAATTTAAAGATAAACGCCGCTATTAGCACAAAGCCAGCAATCTGGTGAGCCATACGCCACTTTGCTTGCATAAAATTTGTAGGTTCGCTCGTGATCTCTGGGCTCACAAAAACGTACGAGATATAGTAGCCACTCACAACTAAAAGTGTGATCGCTGCAAATCTAATCCAGTGTGTCAGCCTAACGCCGATGGAGAATTCGTATTCGCTGATCCTGTCAGCATTTTTATGTGACATATTCTCTCCTTACAAATTTGGATTTATCTTATAAGTACTCAAATCATTTCCCTTCGTATCCATAACATGCACGGCACACGCTATGCAAGGGTCGTAAGAGTGAATTTTTCGTATTATCTCGAGTGGTTTTGAAAGATCAGCGATCTTTAAACCAACTAAGCACGCCTCGTAGCTTCCCATTTGATTTTGTGCGTCTTTTGGAGAGGCGTTCCAAGTGCTTGGCACGACTGCTTGCCAGTTTGAGATGACGCCATCTTTTATGCGGCACCAGTGGCTAAGGGCACCTCTTGGAGCGTTGCCTTGAAAATTTCCTTTATATTCTTTTTTGTTATCTATTACATATTTTGTGCAGGTCTCTTGATCTGCCTTTAAATTTTCGATCAAGGCATTAAATGCGTCCATTGTGTGCTCTGCGACCACTTTTGCTTCAAGCATACGAGCAGCGGTTCTGCCTAGAGTTGAAAAGACTGCACTTAGTGGCAAGCCACTCTTTGCTAAAAACTCATCGACTATCTTTTTAACTCTCTCGTTGCCTTTAGCGTAGTTTATGACGATGCTTGCGATCGGTCCTACTTGCATAGCATGCCATCATATCTTGGTGCTTTGATCCAGCTATATTTGCCCTTTGTGTCAAAAAGCTTGCTGTGAGCTAACTTGCCCTCGCCGTCTATGCTCTCGCCATCAACAAGGCCAGTGTAGTTTGCCTCTGTCTCGCCGTCATATGGGTGAAGCGCTTTGTCATTTTTATACCAAGATCTTGTCGCCTCTTCTGTAATTTTGTTTTCGTCGATATCATAAACCTTGTTAATATCACCATTTAAGATAATGCCACCTTTAAATAGATGATCGTTTTTGCCAATCAAAAACTCATCGTAGCAGAATAAATTTGATACGCCAACGTCGTTTAAAACGCTTGGCTCGTTTGCATAAGCCTTAGCTGCCATCAAGATATCTGGGTAGTAAGCTCTATCAACAAATTCTTTTATCTCAGCAAATTTACTCATATATTCGCCCATTCTGGCTGGATCAAGCAGGTCCATCACGCAAGTCACGCCACCAACTGTTAGGCTTTGTGGGTGTGGGTTTTTCGCGCCAAAGATAGCCATCATCTGAGCTGCTGTTCTTTGAATTCTTAGGCACTCTAAGTAGTGAGAGAGGACGATTAAATTTTGCTCAGGAGTAAATTTATATGTGCTATGTCCCCAGTATGCGTTGGCAAATGGTCCAAGGTTGCCCTTTTTAACAAAGGCTTCAACCCTCTCTTTTACCTCTTTTAGCTTGTCAGCTCCCGTGGCAAACGGAAGATCAGTGTATTTAAAAGCCTCTTCGCTAGATTTATGTACGTCTGCACTTAATGCAGAGACCACGTCTGCCCAGTCCATGCCGTGAAGTTGATAGAAATGCACGATGTGATCGTGAAGATATAAAGCTGCGTTCATAAGCGTTCTAGTTAGCTCTGCATTTAATGGAGGCTTGATACCAAGAGCATTTTCAACTGCGATGATGCCTGCTCGGTAGTGTGAGTATGTACAAACACCACAAATTCTTTGCATGAAAAAGCCAGCATCTCTTGGATCTCTACCCTTTACAATCTGCTCTAAACCACGCCAAAGAGTTGAGCCAGAGTAAGCCTCTTTTACGACATTATTTTCATCTACGACAACTTCTATTCTTAAGTGTCCCTCGATACGTGTTATAGGGTCTATTACTATTCTTTTTTCACTCATTTTTTTGCCTTATTCTTTATCTTTACTCATAGAAGCTATAACAGCGTGAGCTGCTATACCAATGCCGGTAAGAGCTAAAATTCCAATGCCAACTTTATCGCTGACATTATCAGCTCCAAGACCCAAAACAGTATCAAAGAGTCTATCTGCCATAGGCTCTTCAAATGGTCCCATCGTATCCCAGAAGTCTGGCTCTGAGCAGCCTATACAGCCGTGACCTGCTTGAACTGGCCATGATGTGTGCTGGTTAAATCTCTCGCGTGAGCAGTTGTTAAATGTATATGGACCTTTGCAGCCTACTTTATATAAGCAGTAGCCATTTTTTGCGCCTTCATCGCCGAAGTTTTGGACAAACTCGCCAGCATCAAAGTGACCACGCCTTTCGCAAAGATCGTGAATTCTTAAACCATAAGCCCATTTTGGTCTATTGTAAACATCAAGCGCTGGAAGTGTGCCAAAAAGTAAGAAGTGAAGGACATTACCAACGATATTTTTCTCACTTGGCGGACAGCCGCAACATTAATAACAGGTTTATCAGTAACTTTTGAAAGTCCCACTGAATTTGATGGATTTGGCCTTGCAGCTTGAATGCCACCAAAGCTAGAACAGGTACCGATCGCAAAGATAGCAGCTGCGTCTTTTGAAGCATTTACAGCATGAGTTTTACCTGTTGTGCCATGAGGTCCAACTGTTAAGAAATTTTCAGTCGCACCAGTTGGGATACCTCCCTCAACTAGCAGGATGTATCTGCCTTTGTATTTTTCGATCGCGCTCTCTAAATTTTCTTCAGCCTGCCAGCCAGAAGCTGCCATGATAGTTTCGTGGTATTCAAGGCTTATGTAGTCAAATATAAGACTATCTATGCTTGGAGCATCGGTTCTTAGTAAGCTCTCGCTACAGCCTGTGCATTCTGCCATGTGAAGCCATATCACAGGAAGCCTATCGCTAAGCTCAGCAGCACGAGCAACCATCGGTGTCATCGCACTTGGTAGAGCCATAAAAGCTGTCATCGCACCAGCCCACTTCATAAAATCGCGCCTCGTAAAGCCCTTCTCTTTTAAAAGCTGCGCAATACTCGAGTCGCTTTTCATCTTAGGCAACGCACTAAGCTCACTTAAGCGTCTATCTATCTTTTGACGCAAGTCATTATTCATATAAGCTCCTTTGCTTGAAAATTTTACTTTTGTTAATAATATCTTTGTTTAAAGAAGTAAAAAATTATTTTATAAAATTAATATTTGTAATTAAATAAATTTTAACTAAAAAATTTAAAATCCATTTTTTTGCGATATATTTTCAAAATATAAAAATAATATTTTGAGAAATTTTATTTTATTTTGATGAATCTTCAATATTTTAAGCATATTATTCTGAAAGTAAATATCAACTATAATTTTTAATAATTTCTAAAAATTTAGCATATTTAAGACGAGAGAAATTTTTGAGATAAAAATTTTTAAAAGCCCAAATGGATGAAATTTAGGCTTTTAAAGTTGCATTAAAATGGCCAGATAGCTTCCATAAGCCTTGTGCCCCAAGGCTTTTTGGTAGATTTGTCTAGCTCGCCCTCGGTTTTGTATAAAATTTTGGCGTCAGCTATGTATTTTGAGTCGATTTCGTTGTTTTGTGAGATGTCGTAAGGCTAATGACTCCACTTACTTGCATAATCTGCTTTTCGCCATTTATCAGTAGCTCGCGGCTACCTTCTATGAAATAGTTGCCGTTATTTAGGATTTTTATAATCCTAGCTGAAATGGTTGCGGTAAATTTCTCGCTTCTGTTGCTAGTACCACTTCCTGTAAATTTATTGCCACCACCTGCTTTAAAGCCGATGTCGCCATATTTGTTTAAATTTTCAGCCACAGTTGAAAGCGGTGCAGCCCCAGCTGTGAAAACACCGCCACCAAGCGAGATGGTGCTATCTTTGTTGGTACTTTTGCTACCAGTTGAAGTTTGGCTTGCATTTTCTGAGATAACGATAGTCACGATATCATTTACATTCATCGCCTTTCTGTCTGAAAATAGCGGATTCTCGCCCTTGCCAAAGAGGCTGCCAGCGTTGCTTTGTCCGGTGCCACTATCTTTTGAAGGGAGTTGCTCGACATAAACTGGGGGTTTCATATTGATATGAGGATCAGCGCTTGGTGTGCAGCCAGTGCAAATAATGCCCGCAGATAAGACGAGCCAAATCGTTTTATGGTTCATAAAAAATGCCTTAAAATAAGTATCTTTGTGCTAAAATTAAGCAATTTAAGTTCCTAAAAAGGTCGCAAATGAAAAGTTGTTACGTTTTTACAGACAAAAATTTAGCACATCTGCAAGAAATTATAGCTACAAAATTCAAAAAAGTTGAGATTTTTAAGATAATCCCGGATGAAAACGATAAAAATAACTTAATAAAATCAAATGAAAAAGAATTTTTTCTAAAATTTATAGATAAATTTGAAGAGCTAAAAGCCAAAAGCGACTTTGTCATAGTTCTTGGCTGTGAGAGTTTTAGTGTCTTTGGTAAAAGTGAGCTAAATTTAAAGCTAGCAAGAAATTTAAACGCTCCAGTCTTTGACGAAAATGCAAGCGAGCTAAGGGCGTTAAATTTAAACTCAAAACTTCTAATCACCGATAAGATCGATGAAATTTTAAACTATAAAGCAGATATCATCACACCATTTAAATTTCAAAGCTTGCTTCTAAAAAGAGCTAAAGCGGCAAACAAGACCGTTATTTTGCCAGAAAGCGATGATGAGAGGATCTTAAAAGCAGCTCACATCGTATTAGAAAAAGAGGCGGTAAATATCATTTTACTAGGACTTGAGAGCGAAATTTCAAAAAAGGCAGCTACTTTGGGGATAAATTTAAACAAAGCCAACGTGATCAACCCAGCGCAAAACGAGCTGACAGATGAATTTGCAAAGAAAATTTATGAGCTAAGAAAGCACAAAGGTGTGGATGAAGTCAAGGCAAATGCGCTTGCAAAAGATAAAATCTACTTTGCCACGATGCTAATTCATGAAGGCTTGGCTGATGCCTTAGTAAGTGGCGCTACGATGAGCACAGCTGATACGATCCGTCCGGCTTTACAGATCATAAAAACAAAGCCAAATGTAAGTGTGGTAAGCGGGGCATTTTTCATGGCACTTGAAGAAGAAATTTTGCTCTTTGCAGACTGTGCTGTCACGCCAAATCCAAGCGCAGATGAGCTAGCTAGCATCACGCTAAGTAGCGCTCAAACAGCAAGTGCATTTGGCCTTAGTCCAAAGATCGCTATGCTGAGCTACTCTACAGCTGAGAGTGGGAGTGGGCCTGATGTGGAATTTATAAAAGAAGCTGCCAAAAAAGCACTTGAGCTTGACGCAAATTTAAAAATTGCAGCACCTATTCAGTTTGATGCAGCTATCGAACCAAGTGTTGCTAGCAAAAAGATGCCAAACTCTGATGTAGCTGGGCATGCAAATGTCTTTATCTTTCCAAATTTAAACTGCGGAAACATCTGCTATAAAGCAGTTCAGCGAAGCGCAAACGCTCTAGCCGTGGGTCCAATACTTCAAGGGCTAAAAAAGCCAGTTAATGACCTAAGTCGCGGTTGCCTTGTCGAAGACGTGGTAAATACTATCCTAATCAGCGCTATACAAGCAGGAGAATAATATGAAAATTTTGGTTTTAAACTCAGGTAGCAGCTCTATAAAATTTCAACTTTTTGCAATGGATACCAAAACTAGTCTAGCAAGCGGCCTAGTCGAGCAAATCGGTAGCAATAGCTCAAGGGCGGTACTAAAAGCAAATGGCGAAATATACGAGATAAACCGCTTTATAAAAGACCACCATGACGGACTTGAGGCGATGAATGAGCTCTTTGTTACCTCACACACTCTGCACGACCTAAGCGAGCTTGATGGCATCGGACACAGGATAGTACATGGCGGAGAGAGCTTTTTTAGCTCGATGATCGTTGATGAGAGCGTTATCAAAAAGATCGAGGAGATAAGCCCACTTGCCCCTCTTCATAACCCGGGGCACCTTGCTGGCATCAAAAATGCGATGAAGGAGAGCAAAAACGTGCCTCATGTTGTCGTTTTTGACACGGTTTTTCACCAAAGCATGCCAGAGTACGCCTACCGCTATGCCCTACCATACGATGTTTGTAAGACTCATCACATAAGAAAATACGGCTTTCACGGCACTTCACATAGATATGTTTGCAAGCAAGCGGCTAAAATGCTTGGCATAGAGTTTGATAAATTTAACGCCATCTCGCTTCATTTAGGTAACGGCGCCTCAGCCTGCGCGGTGCAAAACGGCAAAAGTATCGACACCTCGATGGGACTTAGTCCACTTGAAGGGCTCATAATGGGTACAAGAAGCGGCGATATGGACCCAGCAGTAGTCATCTACTTGCTAAATATCGGTGTTTTAAAATGGAACGAGATCGATAACTTTTTAAACAAAAAAAGCGGACTTTTTGGAATTTGTGGCTCAAGCGACATGAGAGATGTCGTAGCTAAAATGGAAAATGACGAGCGTGCAAGGCTTGCATTTGATATGTTTTGCTACCGAGTAAAAAAATATATTGGTTCGTATTATGCTGTTTTGGGACGCGTAGATGCGCTTATATTTACTGGCGGTATCGGCGAAAATGCACCAAATACAAGACAAAAAATTTGTGACGATCTAAAGCATCTTGGCATACATATAAATCACGATCTAAATTTCTCAAACGAGAGAGGCGAAAGGTGCATAGATGATAAAGATGCCAAAATAAAAACACTCATTATCCCAACAAACGAAGAGCTAGAAATAGCTATAGAAACAGCCAGGGTAATAAAAGAAAGGATACTTTAGATAAATTGCTTTGACGGCTTACTTGTATATTTTAAAAGAGCTTTTGCAGGTAAAATCCTACAAAAGCTTATGATTAATTTTTCTTAAAAAATCTCAAAATTTTTGCTTGCATTTTAAACTGCTCCGAAAGCTCCATTATCGGATAAGCTCCGGCGTATTTTTTACCACCTAGTAAATTTTTACTAACACCACCACGTGCTGCGATCTGCGCGAAGTCACCCACACTCACATGTCCAGTCGAGCCACTTTGCCCGCCCATGACGACGTTTCTGCCTAGTATCGTTGAGCCAGCAAGGCCTGTTTGTGAGACGATAAGGCAGCCGTTTCCAAGTTCGCAATTGTGCCCTATTTGAACAAGGTTGTCTATCTTTGTGTAGTTTGCGATCACAGTACTTTCAAAAACACCACGATCTATCGTCGTACAAGCTCCGATCTCGACAAAATCACCTAGGACAACATTGCCGTTGTGATAAATTTTCACATGCTCGCCAGTTTTTGTGTGTGCATATCCAAAGCCGTCGCTGCCGATGACGCAGTTTGCTAGCAGGTGACACTCATTGCCAACCACACAGTCATTGTAAATGACAACATTTGGATGGATGATACAGTTTTTGCCAATAGTCACATTATCGCCCAAAAATACCCCAGCCATGACTATCGTATTTTCACCAACACTCACGTTTGAGCCGATGTAGACATTTGGCATGATAGTAGCACTTGGAGCTATATTTGATGGCTTTGGCTCGCAAAATAACGGCTTCGCATAGTCCTTGCTAAGCAAGGCAAATGCAAGATGTGGATTGTCGCAGACAAGTGCGATCATGCCAGCTGGTACCTCATGCAAAAGTGCTTTTGTGACCAAGATAGCTCCAGCATTTGAGTTGCTTATAAATTTAGCATTTTTCTCGCCATCGCAGTATGTTAGCTCGGCCTTATTTGCATTTTTTAAAGAATTTAAGGCAAAAATTTCTATATCTTCTCCGCTAAAAGTAGCGTTTACTTTTAAAGCTATTTCACTTAGTTTCATCATATATCCATTATCACAGATCCGCCGCGTACAACGTCAACTGGGTTAAATTTCTTTATAGATTTTAAAAAGCTCTCTATCCTGCTCGCATCGTCAGCCACCATGACAACGATATAATTTTCGTTTGTGTTTGTCACGATGCCGTTGTATGCCTTTAGTATCGCTTCAAGGCCAGAAAAATTTTCACCAAGAGGAATTTTAACAAGCGCCATCTCTTTTTCGACAAATTCGCCACTTTCTATGACTTTATATGTTGGTATGAGCTTATGAAGCTGCTTTACGATCTGCTCTAAGACCCTCTCGTCGCCACTAGTTACGATGCTCAGCCTTGAGAAGTTGCTCTCAGGTATTGGAGCAACTGTAAGCGTGTCGATGTTATAACCCCTACCAGCAAAAAGTCCAGAAATTCTAGCCAAAACGCCATGTTCATTTAAAACTATAACCGATATCGTTCTTCTTATACTGCTCATTTTTCTTCCTTGCTCTTTAATATCATATTATAAATCGCAGCCCCTGCTGGAACCATAGGAAGCACGTCCTCAAAGCGGTCGATCCTAACGTCGATCATCGCTGATTTTTTGCTATCGATCGCTTCTTTTAAAGCCTTTCTAAACTCGTCCTTACTCTTACAAACAAAGCCAACACCACCAAAACCCTCAACGATCTTTGTAAAATCAGGCTGAAGGCTAAGATCGGTCGATGAATAGCGTTTTTCATAGAAAAATGTCTGCCACTGACGAACCATTCCCAAGAAGTTATTGTTTAGGATTATATTGATAACCGGAGCCTTTGTTTCACAGGCAGTCATCAGCTCTTGGATATTCATAAGTATCGAGCCGTCGCCTGTAAAATTTATAACTAGATTATCTGGCATAGCACACTTTGCACCAATCGCTGCAGGGAGGCCATATCCCATTGTACCAAGGCCGCCACTTGTTACAAGCTGCCTTGCTCGGTTAAATGGATAAAACTGCGCTACCCACATTTGGTGCTGACCAACGTCTGTTGAGATGATAGCCTCTGAACCCGCTATTTTTGCAGTCTCTTCAATAACCCATTGTGGTTTAAGTACTGTGTCGCTATCTGTGTAGCTTAGAGGATTTAGCTTTGAGTATCTATCTAAAATTTCTCTCCAAGGTGCGTAGTTTTCAGGCTTCGCATTGACTTCATCATAAAGCTCGGTTAGCACATTTGTAAGATCTCCAACTATTGGAAAATGGGCATTTATGATCTTTGAAATAGAGCTTGGATCAATGTCAACGTGGATGATCTTTGCGTGTTTTGCAAATTCATCCGTTCTACCAGTAATCCTATCGCAAAATCTAGCTCCAAGCGAGATGAGAAGGTCGCACTCGCTTAAAGCCATGTTTGAAGCGTAGCTGCCATGCATGCCAGCCATGCCTAAATTTAGCTTATCTTTTGCGTCAAGCACGCCAAGAGCCATCAGCGTCTCGACTGCTGGAATGCCTGTTTTTTGCATAAATTTACGGATGATATCGCTAGCTCCAGATGCTATCGCGCCACCACCGATGTATAGAAGTGGTCTTTTAGCTTCATTTATCGCAACTGCTGCCTTTTTTATCTGTTTTGAGTTGCCTTTATAGGTCGGCTTGTAACTTGGAATAGAAATTTCTTTTGGATATACAAAATCACCAAGCTTTGATGTGATATTTTTTGGAATGTCGATATGAACTGGTCCTGGGCGGCCTGATCTTGCGATATAAAAGGCTTCTTTTATGATGCGAGGCAACTCCTCAACGCTATTTACTAAAAAATTGTGCTTGACGCATGGGCGTGAAATTCCAACCGCGTCTATCTCTTGAAATGCATCTGTGCCTATCATAAATGTCGGTACCTGACCGCTTATAAGTACGATTGGAATACTATCGCTATAAGCTGTAGCAAGGCCTGTGACTGCATTTGTAAAACCAGGGCCACTCGTCACAAAAGCAACACCCACTTTACCGCTAACCCTTGCGTATCCGTCTGCTGCGTGCACAGCTGCTTGCTCGTGGCGAACTAGGACGTGTTTATAGTAAGTTTGCTTATATGTTTCGTCATAGATATTTAAAGCCGCACCACCAGGATAGCCAAAGACTATATCGACACCCTCTTCGTGCAAGGCTTCACTTATCATCTGTGAACCAGAAATTTGTTTTATCATCACTTTAGCCTTTTGATAAATTTATCGCAAATTATATCCCAAAGCATTTTAAATCCATTTTAACTTTTTAGCGAATTTTAGGTATTGCTTTGATTTTCTTGAAAAATTTTTAACTATTTTAGAAAAATAATACAAAATATTTTACATAAAATTTAGTGTACTATTTTTAGTATTTTAAGCTTTGTCTCTTATCTCGTTTAAGATTTTTATAGCCTTGTCAAAGTCGTCAGAATTTATAAAAACATTAATATTTTCGTTTTTCTTGTAGACTTTGTCGTAGTATTTTGTGAGTAAAATTTCAGCTACTTTGGCAATGTCATTTTCATTAAATTTAGCCACAGCTTCATCTCTAGCTTTTTTATCGATAAATGGTGAAATTTTCTTCATACATTCGTCAAAAAAGGCTTTATCCACACTTTTATAATCGCTTGTGATGCATGAAATTCTATTTTCTAAACTTGCGCTCACTTCAACATTAATGCCACTACGCATCGCCTCATAAAGGCTCTTTGGAAGAGTAAGTGAGCCAATCCTTCTACTCTCGCCCTCGATAAAGCAAATTTCATCTTTTAGCGCGATGAGCTTTTCAAATAACGCATCTTCAAAGCTTTTTTGGCTCGGCTGCGCGCCATTTATCGCCCCAAAGACAGAGCCTAAATGATTTGCCATAGCTTCAAGGTCTATTGACGGGCTTAGAGTCCTTATTAGCTTACTTTTATAGCAGCCAGTATTTCCAAAAAGAGTGATAAATTTTATGCTCAAAGGTCGATTTAGAAATTCTAAAACGTGATTTCTATAAGCTTTATAGCCACCACTAAGCCTAAAAACTCTATATCCTATCATGCTTAGAACATAGCCAATAGAATTTGATCTAAGCCCACCTTTAGCGCAGTAGATACCAATAGCTGAACCAACCTTGACTCTTTTATAAACCTCATCAATGATATTTTGTAAATTTTTACAGATATATTTTGCGCCAAGGCTCTTTGCTAGGGATCTATCGCTTTTATAGAGCGTGCCTACCTCTTTATGTTCTGCATCATTTAAAGCATATAAATTTATGGCATCTTTTATGTGAGAATATAAAAATTCATGTGGCGATCTTGCGTCTATTAAAATTTCAAAAGAGCTTCTTTTCTCTAGCCACTGCTCTACATCAAGCTCAAATAACGGCACTAAACGCCTTTTTTAGTTTCTCAAAAAGTGGATAAAATGGTGTGCCATTGACTCTCACATCAGAGATAGTGGTTATAAAATTTGTATCTCCGCTCCACCTTGGCACAAGGTGATAATGCACATGCTCAGCTATGCCAGCTCCCGCTGCCTTGCCTAAATTCATACCTATATTTACACCATTAGCATAAAGCTCTTTTTTTAAAATTTCAACTCCAAGCCTTACAAATTTACTCATCTCAAACCAAGTCTGATCATCAAGCTCTTCGATCTTGTCGGTATGCTGATTTGGTATTATCATAAAATGCCCTGGAGAATACGGATATAAATTCATAATCCCAAAACAATGTTTAGCTCGAAAAAGCACACCATTTTTATCATCATCATCTGAGTTTATAACATCACAAAAAACACAGCTATCTTTTTTGGCGCTAAAGTATTCGCTTCTCCAAGGGGCACAAAGGTGCTGCATTACTCGCCCTCCTTTATCTTTTTGACGGCATTTTTTATATCATCTTGTCTCATAAAATGCTCTCCTATCAAGAAAGCATCTACGCCTATTTTGCTTAGCTGCCTAAGCTGTTCATGCTGGTAAAGACCGCTTTCAGCGACTATTATCTTGCCATTTGGCAAAAGTGGTATGAGCTTCTCACAAAGGCTCATATCCATCGTAAAATCATCTAAATTTCGGTGATTTATGCCTATTATATTTGCTCCTGCAAAGATAGCCTTTTTCACATCACTCGCGTCGTGAGTTTCAACCAAAACTTCAAGACCTAAATGATGAGCGTAGTCTAAAAGCTCTTTTAGCTCGTTTTGAGTTAATGCTTTTGCGATGAGCAAGATAAAGTCTGCCCCATAAACAAGAGCTTCAAGAATTTGATACTTATCAACGATAAAATCTTTTCTAAGGATCGGCCTTGATGCGTAGCGGCGAACCTGCGTGATATACTCGATGTTGCCTTTAAACCAATGTGGCTCAGTCAAGATACTAAAAGCATTTGCGTATGGCTCGTATTCCTGAGCGATTTTTATAGGTTCAAAGTCTTCTCTTATCACGCCCTTACTTGGGCTTGCTTTTTTGATTTCGGCTATTATTTTTATCGGCCCATTTTGGCTTGCTCTAAGAGCATTTAAAACATCTCTTGGCACATATGGATTGTACGCGAGCGAGCGGCCAAGCCACTCCTCAGGGAAGTCTGCTTTTCTTTTTTCAAGATCATCTTTAGTTTTTTTAATTATCTCATCAAGTATCATTTTTTAAGCCTTTTATTTAGATTTATTATACAGCGCTCTATTAGGTGCAAATGCTCTTTTGCCTCTTTTGAAGTCCTAAAATCAACATCTTTCATCGCATGCTGCATAATGCTTTTTGCTTTTTTGCACTCGCCAAGCTTAAAATATCCCCACGCTAGCGAATCCTCATAATAAGGCGACTCAGGTGAGATAGCAAGCGCCTTTTGCACAAGCTCTATACCCTTTCTAGGGTCAATATCATGATCTATCAGCAAGTAGCCATAATAGTTAAAAAACATATCATTTTCTAGTTTTGGTACACTAGCTTCAAATTTATCTAAAATTTCAGCCATTTTTTGTTCGTTCAAGTTATCTTTATTCATCTCGTATTCGTAAATCGCGGCTTTTGCTAAAAAATTTAAATCCCTGCTATCGTTATAAATTTTAACAGCAAGTATGTATGCGTCACCAAAATTACTAGTCGCCGCATAAAGATCCATAAGAGCCATATCGTTGTAGCTATATTTTTTTAAAATTTCAATTGCTGCTTTGTAGTTTTTATCATAGATAAAAAACTGCACGATCTTATCAATATACGAAGTGTCATGATTTAGCTCATAAAGTTCTTCAAAGAGTTCAATCACTTTTGGGAAATTTCTTTGCTGGGAGTAAATTTCAGCCAAAAGCTCGCAAGTCTTTAGCGTGCAACCTTGTTCATCTTTAAATTTCTCAAGATATTTTGTAGCGTCTTTTATCTTATCCATGCGATTTATCAAAATATCAACAATACGGAGCAAGTTTTCTTCTTCTTGCTTTAGCGAGTATGCCTCTTCAAAGTATTTTAGTGCAGTCGTTGTTTCATTTTGCATCATACAAATAGTGCCAAGCATGAGTAAATTTTGAGCATTTGGCTCTTTTGTAGCAAGCTCTTGCATTAAGCTTTTAGCCTCATTTAGCTTTGAAAGATTTACTAAATTTGCCACCTTTATACGGATAAAATCGCTATCGTCTTTTAAGCTTTTTTCGCCTTCATTTATCAAAGCATCTAAATTTTCATTTTTTGTAGCAAAGGCGAGTTTGATCGCCTCTTTTAAATAAGCTTTTTGATTTGTATCTTTAAAAATATTTGAGTAAGCTTGAATGCTAGCATTCACATCTCCGCTATCTTGAAACAATAAAGCCTGCATTAGACGTAAATTTATACTTTTATTATCGTCAGCCAAAAGTAGCTGCGAGTTAAAAAATACGCTCATAAAAAATACTAAAATTTTACGCCAATACATTCTGCTTTTAGCTCCTTGAAATTTTTTTTAAAATAATTCCAAAATGGAAAAGTCCTACACTGCTGTGGCCTTAGCTCATAAACTGAGCAGTTTTTATTTTTTTCATCAAAAAATACACAAGCAAAGCCATCTTCATAAGGCTTCTCTTTTATGCTACACCTTAGCCCAACTCTTATTAAAAACTGCTTTTCAAACTCATCTTTACTCATATGAAATGCGGTACAAAATTTTGAAATTTCTTCTTCGTTTATCCAAATGTAGCCACTCTCTCCCGTGCAACACTTGCCGCCACAGCTCTCGCAAAAGCTCGCATCAAACTCATAGTTAAAGCCTTGGACTCTCACGCTAGCTCCTGATAATCAACGCTCTTTGTATCAGCTTTTTTAAAAATTTCAATCGCCTCTTTTGTATGCGAGCCATTTTCACTCATCACTAAAGGTGGCAAAATTTTTAGCTTTGAGTTTGAATTATTTCTTACCTCAAATAAGGCTAAATTTGCTGGCTTATCAGCCTTTGTATGAATAAATTTTAGGCTTACTAAATTTAGCTTAAACTCTTTTAGGGATGCTATGATCTGGCTAAGATCATCAGGTGCATAGCAAAAAAACGCCCTTTTGTGAGGCTTTAAATTTATGCTTATACCTCTTATAAAGTCTTTTATACCCAAAGAGCTTGTGTATCTACTAGCCTTTATATGCTCATCTTCGCTTTGTTTCGTACCTTCGTGATAAAATGGCGGATTTGATACGATGAGGTCAAATTTCTCACTATCTTTAAAATCTGCAAAATCAGCATTTATATTTTCTGCCTCCAAGCCGTTCTTACTGGCATTAAATTTAGAAATTTCACCATTTATTTGTAAGATATCAAGCAAGCTTAGACTGGATTTTTTAAAGTCGCGTTTAAGCAAAAGCCCAAGTATCCCACATCCTGCGCCAACGTCTAAAATCCTGCCTGAAAAATTTTCAAACTTGAGCTTATAAAATCATAAAGTACCAGTGTATCGCTGTTGTAGCGATAACCACTTTTTAGCTGAGCCAAGATCATCTATAAACCTTGATGATAAAGCCACGCGTGACATCTTTTACGATCACTTCTGAGCTAAAGCTGATCCTTGCAAAATCGCCAAATTCTTCTTTTATAAGCTCGGCTGCTGCCTTTGCACGCTCTTTACCAACGCCATAATTTACATAGTTATTTAGCCTGCCAAGATCGTCTTTTTTGATGCTTTGAGCCACATTTGATGGGATGACAAAATTTTTCTTATCTACGATCGGAATTATCTCATAAAGGTAGTTTGAGTTAAATCTTTGCAAAAATTCGCTCACTCTATTCTTACACATCACGCTAATCTTATCTTTTGCGTCCATGTCATCACACTCAAGGCTAGAGATCAAAACTAGCTTTGTTGGCGTCTCTGGTTTAGTTGTCGCCTGCAAGATATTTTTTAAATTCACATTTTCGTTTTCAAGTTCATCTTGCCTATTTAAATTTTGCTCGATATCTTTTTGAAGTTCGATGATCTTGGCATTTACTGGACTTCCTTTTACGCTAGATGAGCTAAGTTCATTTATTTTAGAATTTAACCTCTCAATCGTCTTATTACTCTCGTTTAACTTATGTTTTGCGCTTTCAAGCTCATTTTGCAAGCTTAGCAAATTTTTGCCACCACTGTTGTTGCTATCTGCTAAAAGTGTCGAAGTGTCAACTATCTTTTTTTGCAAAATATTTATTTGCTGACGCAAAATTTCATAGTTTTGCATATCGATCTTTAGTGTTCTTTTTTGAGCTTCTAGCTCACTTTGCTTTGCTGCTAGCATTTGGCTTGTTTGAGTGAGATTATTTTCTAGCTCTTTTATCTTTTCATCTTTTAAATTTATCTTTGTACTTAAATTTTTTAACTCGCTGTCATTTAAACCAAGCTTTTGAGTTTGCAAAGAGATAGTTTGATTTTGCTCAAATAAAGTTTTTAAAAATTTATTTGTCTTTGTATCAAGCGTCTTTAGCTCATCTCGTGCATTTTTAAGACTTTCTTCACTTAAATTTAGTTTTTTATTTAGCTCATTTAGACTTGTATTTGCATCTAAATTTTGCTTCTCTAGCTTTTTATTTATCAAATTTAACCGGTCAAGATCTTTTTTAAGCGAGCTTATATTTTCATTTGCGAGTTTATTTTCCTGCTCGCTTTTAAGATTTTTTTCTTTTAGATCATTAAAGCTTTTATGAAGTGCCGCAAGAGAGGCATTTAGCTCTAAATTTTTACCATTGTAGTTTTCAACTGCCAAATCTTTTGAGTTTAAATTTTTCTTTATCTCATCAAGCTCATAAATTCTATCTTTTAAGGCAGTTTGGTTCGACTCAAGTGCTTCCTCAAGATCAATTATCTTATTTGCCTTTTTTGAAAGCTCATCTTCCATAACACTTTTTTGCGTTTCAAAGCCATCAGTTAGTGCATTTATCTCTTTTTCGTAGCTAAATTTTTGTGTCTTAGCGTCACTCTTTGCTCGCTCGATCTCCTCTTTTAAAAGCAAAATTTCTTTTTTTTCGTTTTTATCTTTTTCATTTTGAGTATTTTCATACTCTTTTATTAGAGCGTCTTTTTGAGCCAGTGTCGTATTTAGCTCTATATTTTGCTCTTTTAAAGCTGTGTAATTTGCCTCAGCTGCCTCTTTAAATTTAACAAAATTTGCTTCGATGTCTTTTACCTTACTTTCATCGCCATTTTTTGCCTCATTTATCGCATTTTCAAGGTCTATTATCTTTTTTTCATAGGCTTTTGAGCTCTCAATCATATCAGCTTGAGCTTCATTTAGCCGTTTTGTGAGAGTTTGTATATTTTCAAAGTGTTGTGTTTCAAGCTCGCCAAGCGTCTTTTGATTTTTTTCAACTATCTCATTTTTTTCATTTTCGATATTTTTTTTCATCTCTGAAATTTTGCTTATAAAGTCTAAATTTTTCTCGCTGATATCGACATTATCAGTAGCTAAAATTTTATTTTTTTTACTTAGCTCACGAACTTGTTCTTGAAGTTCATTTACATCATTTGATAAATTTTGATCGCTCGTTTCAGTAAAATTTTGGATATAGCTTTTTGGAGTTATATATCCGCCATATTCATAAAGATCGTCTTTGCTGATGTATTTTTGTCTCTCTTCTTCTGGCAAATTATCAAAATTTATAGAATAGATCGTTTGATTAGTATCTTTTGGTGTCTCATCTTCTTTTGGAGATTTAAAAAACGATAGGCAAAAGCCAACTATCAAACAAAAAATAGCTAGTAAAATTTTATTTATCAAGCTTATGCCTTGCCCTTTAAAATGTCTTTTATGACGTGATGAGCGTGATTTAGAGCAACGACTATTGAGCCGCCATTTTTTAGCACGATGTCACCACCCACATAAAGTCCTGACACGCTACTTTGGTAGTTACTATCAACTATTGGAGTGCCCTTTTCATCGATTTTTATCTGACATTTTTGTAAAAAATCAACCGGACTTGAGCCACCTATTGCATAGACAACTCTGTCATAAACGCGAATTTTGCCATTTTCGTAATGCACTCTAACCTTGCCTGATTCGTTATCTATCTCTTTTATATCGTGATTTAGCCTAACTTTTATCTTGCCGTGCTTTTCTAGCTCCCAAAGTGCACTTAAATTTGTCTCATTTACGCGGCTAAAATTATCTTTTCTATAAGCGATTGTGGTTTTATTGTATTGGCAAAGCTCGATCGCATACTCAACTGCTGAGTTTCCGCCACCTACGACAAGCACCTTTTCGCCGTTGTACAGCTATCGAGGTTAAAATTTACAACCGCGTTTAGTGAAGGCGGGATTTTATAATCAGGCTTATTTGGTCGTCCCATTTTGCCAATTGATATCATTACATTTTTAGCTTCATATACGGCTTTTGATGTAGTTACTTTAAAAATTTCTCCATCTTTTTTCACGCTCTCTACTTCAGAATTAAAAAAAGCTTCAATCTTTTCAGTATCAAGCAGCTTGTCAAAATAATCAAGCGTGCTCTCTTTCGTGCCATCCTCAAATGAAACTACGCCATGTATCGTACTATCTTGCCCTTTATACTCTTTATCTACGCGTTTATTATCTTTATAAAATTTTCTTATCGTTTGGCTGTGATTATCACCTTTTTCAAGAAGCAAAACGTTGTTTAAGCCATTTCTTTTTGCCTCAACTACGCTAGCAATTCCACAAGGTCCGCCACCAACAACAATTAGATCATAAACATTTACCATCTTTTTCTCCAAATTTTATAAATTCTAAGCTTTTTTAACTAGATCAGCCATCAAGAATGCAAGCTCAAGTGCCTGATCAGCATTTAGCCTTGGGTCACATTGTGTTTCATATCTTTGCTCAAGCGAACTTTCAGTGATGTTTAATGCCCCACCCGTGCACTCAGTCACGTCTTGGCCTGTCATCTCAAGATGTACGCCGCCAGCCCTTGTGCCCTCAGCTTTGTGAATTTCAAAAAAGCTTCTAACTTCGCTTATTATCTTGTCAAATTCTCTGGTTTTGTAGTTATTTGAGGTTTTTACGGTGTTGCCATGCATCGGATCGATACTATAAACGATATTTAGCCCTTCTCGCTTTAGCTCTCTTAAAATTTTTGGTAAATTTTCGCCTATCTTATCAGCACCCATTCTGATTATCACGTTTAGTCTGCCAGCTTCATTTTCTGGATTTAGTTTATTTGCAAGAGCGACGACATCTTCAGCCTTTGCACTTGGTCCGATCTTTACACCGATAGGATTTTTCACACCACTTAAAAAATGTACGTGAGCGTCGTTTATACACGTGTTCTTTCGCCTATCCAAAGCATATGAGCCGAGCAGTCGTACCACTCACCGCTAAGACTATCAACTCTAGTTAAAGCCTCCTCATAAGGTAGCAAAAGCGCCTCGTGAGATGTATAAACCGCAGTTTGATTTATGACTGGCGTATTTGCTGAAGTGATGCCACAAGCTGCCATAAATGAAAGCGTCTTTGTTAGCTCATCAGCTAGTTTTGCGTATTTCTCGCCGATCTCTGGCTTTTTAACAAAGCCTAAATTCCACTTATGCACTTGATGAAGGTCGGCCAAACCGCCTCTTGAAAAGGCTCTAAGCAAGTTCATCGTAGATGCACTTTGATAATACGCCTCTATCATGCGTTTTGGATCAGGCACTCTTGCCTTTTCGTCAAATTCAAAGCCATTTATAATATCGCCTCTATAGCTTGGAAGCTTAATGCCATTTGCCTCTTCAAAATCACTACTCCTAGGCTTTGCAAACTGCCCTGCCACGCGGCCCACTTTGACCACTGGATAGCCACCAGCAAAGGTTAAAACTATCGCCATTTGAAGTAAAACCTTAAACATATCTCTGATGTTGTTTGCATTAAAATTTGTAAAGCTCTCAGCGCAGTCGCCACCTTGAAGCAAAAATGCCTCACCATTACAAACTTTTGCAAGTTCTTCTTTTAAGCTTCTAGCCTCGCCAGCAAAGACCAAAGGAGGAAGCGATTTTAATTTTTCTTCGACCTCTTTAAGCTCTTTTAAATCTGGGTAATTTGGTTGTTGCAAGATATTAAATTCTCTCCAGCTATCGCGGTTCCAAGTCATTTATTTTCCTATCTTTTTTGCCTTAAATTAGACGCTGATTATATCACGGCAAACTTAAAAAATAAAAGCCATTAATGGGCTATTAAAGATATTTTGCCTACAATCGCTACTTTAAATTTACCCAAAAAGGAGCAGAATTTTTTCATGATAAAAGGCATATTTTATTCGCTTTTGGCATCTGTTTTGTTTAACTGCATCTACTACATGTCAGTGCTCATGAACCCCATCAGCACGCAAGCTCTTGTTGGATACCGCATGATCTTTGCCATGCCTTTTGTCATCGCAGCCATTTTTTTGTTAAAACAGCAGCGAAATTTCAAATTTTTACTTCTAAAAATAAAGCTAAAACCTAAAATTTTACTAGTTTTACTAGCTACCTCGCTCATTGTCTCATTTCAGATGTGGCTCTATCTCTGGGCTCCAAGCAACGGATCAGCGCTAAAAGTCTCTATCGGCTACCTCATCATGCCAATAGTCATGGTCCTTTTTGGACGGATATTTTTTAAAGAGCACCTCTCTAAAACAAAGCTAGCCTCGATATTTTTTGCAGCCCTTGGCGTCTTTAGCACAGCTATACTAAGCGGCGGCATCTCGTGGGAGAGCGCTGTAGTTTTTTGCCTTTATCCAGTCTATTTTGCCATTAGAAAGTACTACAACCTTGCAAATTTCTCAAGCTTTGTTATAGAGATAATTTTTATGTTTTTATTCTCATTTTATTTTGCGCTCACAGCCGATATGAACTACGTGATGAGCCAAAATCCAAACATCTACTATCTGCTCATCTTGCTTGGTGCTATCAGCGGCATAGCCCTCATCGCCCAGATCCTCTCAAGCACGCTCGTGCCGATAAATGTACTAGGTTTGCTTACATATTTTGAGCCTATAATGATGCTTTTTGTCTCATTTGCTATCGGCGAGAGACTGGAGAAAAGCTCATACTTTTTAATGATCTGCCTAGCCATCTCGGTCACACTTTTGATGATAGATAGTATAAATTCTATAAAAGGCGACAAAAATACCAAGACTAAATGAGAGCCAAAAAGGCGTTATTCTCGCGCTTAGCGCCTTTTTTATGTGGGGGTTTTTGGCGGTTTATTTCAACCTCTTTAGCAAAGATGTCGATGCTTATGAAATTTTAGCTCATAGGGTCATTTGGTCGTTTTTCTTGATGGCTGGCGTGCTTTATTTTAGTGGCAAAATGGGTGAAATTTTTACTTTACTTAAAGATATTCGTTCGCTAAAAATCCTATTTTTGAGTGGCATATTTATCACCACAAACTGGGGCGTTTATGTCTATGCGGTTAGCAATGGAAAAATTTTAGATACAAGCCTGGGCTATTTTATAAATCCCCTAATAAGCATGCTCCTTGGTGTTATCATCTTTAAAGAAAGGCTAAATAAAAGCGGAATTTTAGCCATTTGCATAGTCGTTTTAGCCATTAGCGTACAAATTTATGCCCAAGGCGGATTGCCATTAGTTTCTATCATCTTGCCGCTTTCATTTGGATTTTATGCAGCAGTTAGAAAGATGGCAAAGATTAGCGCATTTAACGGGCTTTTTATAGAGACATTTTTTATGTTCCCATTTGCACTTGCCTACGTTTTTTACATAGCATTTTTAGGCAAAAGCCACTTTGGACTAAACGAGGACTCACTTTTAATGATCGCTTCAAGCATCGTAACTATCGTGCCGCTTGTCGCTTTTAACGCAGCGGCAACAAGGATAAATTTAACAACGATTGGCTACTTGCAATACATCTCGCCGACCATCGCGATCCTTTGTGCGGTCTTCATTTACGGCGAAAATTTAGACGGCTACAAGGTCATCTCGTTTTGTATGATCTGGCTGGCACTTGCGATAATTAGCATAGATAAATTTAGAAAAAGGAGTAAAAATGAATAGCGTTACGATTTATTTGCTGCTTGCGTTTTTTGCAGCGCTTATTTTATATTTTCAGATACAAAAACTAACCAGAAAGCTAGACGAAGAGGGAGCTGTGCCAGCCTACCAAAAAGCTACGCAAGAGGTTTTGGAAAATTTAAGCAATGCTGAAAAATACCCTAAATTTTGCAACGCAATATTTAAAAAAATAAACGCCTTAAGGCAGGATATTTTATTTGAAGATGCGTTAAATAGTGAGTCTGAAAAAGATAAAGCATTAGATGCCTTAGAGCAAATAAGAGAAAAATTAGAAACTTTATCAAAGAAAGAAGATTTAAGCTGGGAGAGCGAACTCTTTGTGATCTTAGACGAGCTTGATGGCTTTGTAAGGGCAAATTTTAAAGACGGCGAAAACAAGGCCGAGAGCTTAAGAGACGAACTAAAAAGAGAATTTGATGAGTTGTAAAAAGATACTTAAAAAGTGTAAGCTATAGAATAATGGGAGTAATCAAAAACTACAGGAGAGAAATATGATAAACGATGATTTAAAAAATAAAATTTTAGATGGGTTTAAGTATTTTACAAATAGATACGCTCAAGATATAACTTATCGCAAAAACGACGAAACAACACGCCGCAAATTAAGTAATTTTTGTGAAAATTTAAAAATTTTTTCTAATAATATATTTAATGGCTTTGAAACCGTAGATCATGGGAAGTGGCAAAATAGCGGAAATATTTCAAAATATATATGGAATAGATATAAGCCCTTTAAAAACGAATCTCATTTAGTTATTTATTTTGCCGTTTTAGCAAAACCAAGTAATTTTTATATATCCATAGGACTAATTGATACAAAACTAAGCGATACAGAAGAAAAACTGAAAGATGAAATATATAACTTTCTAGAGTCAGAATGCAAAAAGATACATGTTGATGGTTTTAAGCTTGATAAATTTGAATTTGAATTTGAAAAAAATATATTTTTTGCTATAGAGAGTGTAGATGCTTTTACAACTCTTGACTACACAAGCTTACTTAATGCGCTAACAAATGTATATCATCTAACGTATGAGAAATTTTATAAAAACACAGAAAATAATCAACAAAACAATAGTGATAGTGAAGGATATAAAATGACCGATGATGACAAAAAGTCAACTAGTCCCCTTAATCAAATTTTATATGGTCCTCCAGGAACTGGAAAGACATACAGTACAGTGACAAAAGCTATCGAGATAATAGAAGAAAGAAAAGTTGATATAAGCGAAAACAGAAATGATCTAAAAAAGAAATTTGATGGATATATACGAAGTGGACAAATAAAATTCGTAACATTTCATCAAAGCTATGGATATGAAGAATTTGTTGAGGGCATAAAGCCTATTTTAGGCAATAGTGAAACCGACAATAACAAGGAAATAAAATACGATATTGAAGATGGTATTTTTAAAACACTTTGCAAAATGGCGCAAAATATTGAAGGTAAAACAAGCAACAAATTTGACTTTAATGATAATATAAATTTTTGGAAGATGTCTTTAGGGGACTCTCAAAAACCAGAAGAAGATTTTGTGTTTGAATATTGCATCAAAAACAATGTTGTCTTACTTGGCTTTGGTGATTGGATTAATTTTAGCGGTTGTGAAAACGCCAAGCAAATTTCAAAACGCATGGAAAAAGAAATGGTAGATTTTTCAGCCACAGCCATCAATAGACTAAAAAACGAGATAAAAAACGGTGATATAATCTTAATTTCACTAGGAAACAAAAAACTAAGAGCGGTAGCTAGAGTGACTGGTGAGTATAAATATTTAGATCGAGATGATCTTGAAAGTTTTGTTCAAGCTAGAAGCGTTGAGTGGATTTTTATACCAGATGAGCCGATTTATTATGAAAAAATTTTATACAAACAATTCTCGCAAATGAGTATTTATAATATAAAAGATAATTTAAAAATAGATGAGTTTAAACAAATTTTTACAAAAGATAGTCAAAAAATTGAAAAAAATTATATCTTAATCATCGACGAGATCAATCGCGGAAATATCTCTAAAATTTTTGGTGAGCTCATAACTCTTATAGAGCCGTCAAAGAGGCTCGGAGCAGATAATGAGATAATGGTGGAGCTGCCATACTCAAAAGAAAAATTTGGAGTGCCGTCAAATTTATACATAATAGGTACGATGAATACAGCAGATCGCAGCATAGCACTTATGGATACGGCTCTTAGAAGAAGGTTTGAATTTGTGGAGATGATGCCACAACCGGAACTTCTAAAAGATATTAAGATCATTAAAAACGGAGATGACACCGACATAAAGCTCAATGAAATGCTTAAAACGATAAACGATCGTATAGAATATCTTTACGACAGAGATCAAACGATAGGACATGCCTATTTTATGTCACTAAAAGATGGCGCTGATATAGAAGAGCTAGCCTCAATCTTTAAAAATAAAATTTTACCGCTACTTCAAGAGTATTTTTATGACGATTGGGAAAAGATAAGGCTGGTACTAGGAGATAATGGGCTTCTAAAAGAAAAAGAGAAAGATAGAAAATTGCTTGTGTTGGATGGCAAAGAATACGAAACTGATAAAATTTTATATGAGATAAAATTTGAAGCCTTTAAAGAACCAGAAAACTATATAAAAATTTACGAACAAAACAAAATGCAAGAGCAATGACCAAATACTTAATAGAGTTTGAAAAATTTCGCCCGGAAGACGACCAAGACCTATTTAAAGCCGTAGATGCCTTTACTAGAGAAAATTTTGCCGCAGTAGAGTTTTTAAAGCCCGGTAGAGACAAAAAGGGCGATTTTTTACAAGCTCAAAACTACGTCGGTATCATCCAGACAAAAAGCGGCGATAGCCTTGAGATACTTCCTAAGATTCATGACAACGATAATAGTAGTAACGAGGAGGCGATAGAAAATTCTAAAAAGATTTTACTAACGATGCTAAAGACTTTAAAAAATCATCCATTTAAAAATATAAACATTACGAATTTAAAAAGTTTGAATCTACCACTTCTTGAAATTTTTATATTGATGTTCCTAGATGAAGTATCAAAACTCATAAAAATAGGCATAAAAAGCGACTACGTAGAGCTAGAAGATAACCTAAAATTTTTAAAAGGAAAGCTTAAAATATCGGAGCAAATACGTAAAAATATCGTCCATAAAGAGAGGTTTTACATTTGCTATCAAGAGTTTTCCATAGATATGGCCGAAAATCGTCTCATAAAAAGCGCACTCGAGTTTTTATACAAGCGCTCAAAATCAAGCAAAAACCAACGGCTTATTAGGGAATATTTATTTATCTTTGACGAAATTTCATCTAGCTCCGATATAAACGCGGACTTTAGCCGCTTAAAACTAAATCGCCAAACAAAACACTATGAACAAGCGCTTTTATGGAGCAAGATATTTTTACAAAACAAGTCGTTTGGTCCGTATAGAGGTAACGATCTAGCGATTGCCTTGCTATTTGATATGAATGTGCTCTTTGAAAGCTATGTCGGAAATTTTGTAAAGAAAAAGTTTCCAGGCACTGCATTACAGCACTCAGAAAAGCACCTCATAGAAAATCCAAGAAGTTTTAGACTAAGGCCTGACATATTCTTAGAAGGCAAATTTATAGCCGATACAAAATGGAAGATCGTAAAGTCAAGAGATGATATCTCACAAGCCGACCTATATCAACTCTACGCTTACGGTAAGAAATACGAGTACGGCAGGCTTTATCTCGTATACCCAAGAATAAGTGGCGTTGACCAAAAAGCTATGAAATTTAAATATGAAAACAATATGTGGCTTAATGTTTTATACTTTGATTTAGAAAAAGACGAGATTGCTAGAAAATTACTAGTCTAAAATACTTTTAAAAGCTTATTAAAATTCCACTCTAAATTTCTATTTCTTTATAAATGGTTTGTAACTCATCAAAGTAGCCATTAAAGCTTCGCTTTTAGAGCCATTATCCTCTTATATGAAGCGTCGATTCGCTCTTTGCTGATCTTTTTCTCATTTACAGCATCGATTATGATCTGAGTGATAAGATCGGCTATTCTTTGGTTGTTTATCTTAAACTCGCTAAAGAGCAAGATATCGCCTCCAGCGTTTATAAATTTAACCACTTTTTGCGATAAAGACTCGTCGCCAACGCCTTTCATCAGCATATCATCGCTTATGACTACGCCATTAAATTTAAGCTCATTTCGCAAAAGATCGGTTATTATTTTTTTAGAAAGTGTGGCTGGATTGTTCTCGTCGATGCCCTTTACAAAAAGGTGTCCGACCATGATGATCTGCGCTCTACCAGTGCTTATGGCGTCTTTATATGGCAAAAGCGCATCTTTACTTAGCGTGACTTCGCTCTTATTTTTATGTGAGTCCTCTTTTGAGCTACCATGCCCTGGGAAGTGCTTAAGTGTCGTTAGGATACCCTGCTCTTTAAATGCGTCCATAAAAGCATCAGCGTAGATCACAACCTTGCTTGCATACTCGCTAAACGCCCTTTGCTTAGCAGCAATGATCGGCGAGTTTTCATCGTGCAGATCGACCACTGGAGCGAAATTTAAATTTATGCCGCACTCTTTTAAATTTATAGCCATTTTTGAGTAGAGATCATATGCACTTTTGATATCAAGCGTGCTTGCAACCTCATAAGCGCTAGGATATGGGCCGTCAAAGCTCTTATCCTTCATACGGCTTACATTGCCGCCCTCTTCGTCAATGGCGATGAAAATTTTAGGACTTTTCTCTTTGATCGCTTTTATACTAGCTTTTAGCTGAGCTTTACTGGTGACATTTCTGCCAAGTAGCATCACACCGCCAAATCTCTCATATCCAGCGTCGCTTAACATCGCGCGAAACGTAGCGTCTTTTGTGCTAGCTCCGTTAAAGCCAACCATTATCATCTGCGAAACCTTAGCTCTTAGGCTAACTTCTGCACCGTTTAGTCCCAGAGCAAAAATAGTCACAAAAAGTATAAATTTAAAAGCTTTCATCTTCTTCCTAAAAGTGATTTAACGCTCTCAAAAACATCTTTGCCATTTAGCATATTTTCGACCTCGCTTGCGATTGGCACGTAAATACCTCTCTCTTTTGCGATCTTACTAATGGCTCTTGCGGTATCTACGCCCTCGGCCACTTCGCCAAGCTCATTTAAAATTTTCTCTAGCCTCTCGTGTCTTGCGATGCCAAGACCCACGCGGTAGTTGCGAGAAAGTATCGATGAAGCGGTCAAAAAAAGGTCGCCCGCACCGCTAAGCCCCATAAAAGTCTCATCTTTTGCGCCAAAAAATTTGCCAAACCTAGCCATTTCGACAAGCCCACGTGAAATGAGGCTCGCCCTTGCGTTGTTGCCAAGACCAAGGCCATCACAGATACCGCCAGCTATAGCGATAACGTTTTTATACGCTCCACATACTTCAGCTCCGATCACATCATCAGAGGTATAGGCTTTCATATAGCTTGGAAAAAATGAAGCAAATTTTAAAGCTAAATTTTCATTTTTAGAATTTACTACCAGGGCGCAAGGCAACTTTTGCATGATCTCTTTTGCAAAGGTCGGCCCTGAAAGAAAAGCCAAATTTTCTCTATCCACAAAATCCTCGTAAATTTCATTTAGAAATTTAAGATTTGCTGTGTCTATGCCCTTGCTGGCGACTAAGATCTTTTGACCTTTGTTTTTGTAGTTTTGCTTTAGCCATAAATTTGTAGCTTGCGTTGGGATCGTGCAAACTAGATATTCGCACTCCAAAGCCTCTTCTAAGCTTACAAAATTTGACATCTCTCTTGGCGTTCTTGAGCTGATGACACACTCGTTATTCTCACTAAAAGCGTGAAATAGCGCACTGCCCCACTTGCCAGCTCCGATGACTGCTATGCTCATTTTAGCCCTTTTTAGCCTATTTTAGCCTTTAAAAGCTCATTGACCTTGCCTGGGTTAAAGGCACCCTTGCCCTCTTTCATTACTTGACCAACAAAGAAACCAAACATCTTATCTTTACCATTTTTATACTCTTCTACTTTGTCAGTATTTGCAGCTAAAATTTGATCTATGATCGCGATAATCGCTGAGTCGTCGCTCACTTGTTTTAAACCAAGCTTTTCGATGACGCTATCAATGTCCGAGTCGTTTTCCATAAGGTAGTCTAGCACCTCTTTTGCAGCCTTGCCACTTATCGTTCCATCTTCTATGCGTTTTAGTAAATTTATCATCTTGGCGCTACCAACTGGCTTGTCTCGATCGTTACGCCGTTATTTAAGCGACCAAGAAGCTCGACTATAAGCCACGTAGTAGCGAGCTTTGGAGAAATTCCAGCAGCAATTAGCTCTTCAAAATATCTAGCCATCTCAACGCTTTGGGTTAAATTTAAAGCATCACTCTCTTTAACACCAAGCTCGCTTACATATCTTGCCACTTTTTGCTCGGCAAGCTCTGGGATCTTTATCGCTTCATTGTACATCTCTTCAGGGATCTCGACTGGTAATAAATCAGGATCAGGAAAATATCTATACTCCGCACTATCCTCTTTACCGCGCATAGATCTTGTTACTAAATTTGTAGTGTCAAACAGTCTTGTTTCCTGATAGACCTCTTCATTATATTTACCATCTTCCCAAGCTGCACTTTGGCGCTCTACTTCGTAGTCGATAGCTTTTTGGATAAATTTAAATGAGTTTAGGTTTTTTATCTCAACTCTCGTGTAAAGCTTCGTATCACCTTTTGGGCGGATAGAGACGTTTGCATCACAGCGGAAGCTACCTTCCTGCATATTTGCGTCGCTGATATTTAAAAAGCGAAGGATCGAGTGTAGTTTTTTAAGATAAGCAACCGCCTCATCACTACTTCTAAGATCTGGCTCGCTAACTATCTCAAGAAGCGGCGTTCCGGCTCTATTTAAATCAACCAAGCTCTCAGTTTCTTCGTGGATGTTCTTTCCAGCGTCCTCTTCGAGGTGGGCTCTGGTTACACCGATGCGTTTTTTAGTGCCATTAACATCTATAATAAGCTCTCCACCTTCCACGATAGGAATTTCAAACTGTGAAATTTGATATGCTTTTGGAAGGTCTGGGTAGAAGTAGTTTTTTCTATTAAATACTGATTTTTTATTGATTTTAGCGTTTATCGCCGTACCAAAACTGATCGCCTTTTTAACAGCTTCTTTGTTTAAAACAGGCAGTGCTCCAGGAAGTGCTAGACAAGTCGGACAAACGTGAGTATTTGCTTCATCTCCAAAGCTAGTAGAACAAGAGCAGAAAATTTTAGTTTTTGTATTAAGTTGAGTATGAACTTCAAGACCGATAACGACTTCAAACATATTTTTACCTTTAAAATTATGCAAATTTTTAAGGCGTATTTTAGCGATACTTTCTTTTAAAATATCTAAAAATGAGCGTTTTGACTGGAAAAATAAAGAATGTGATTTAAAAATTTAAATAGTTTTAAAAAGGAAAAAGCCATATAAAAATATGGCTTTAAATTTTAATGCTCGTGCTCACTAATAGCAACGGCACCAGCTAGATAAACGTAAGTTAGCATCATGAAAATAAATGTTTGCAAAACAGCCATAAGCGTTAGAAGCGCAAAAGCTGGAAGCGGAGCAAACCAAGGTGCAAGTGTAAGCATCGCTAGCAAGAATAGATCATCACCCTTAATATTACCAAAAAGACGAAATGATAGCGAAACTACACGTGAAAGATGCGAGATGACTTCAACTGGAAACATAATCGGAGCTAGAAATTTATTCGGCCCCATAAAGTGTCCAAAGTATTTAAAAAATCCATTTTCTCTAATGCCCTCAAAGTTGTAATAAACAAATACAACTAAAGCCAAAACTAGAGTTAAATTTAGACTTGATGTTGGTGACTCAAATCCAGGAATAATACCTACAACATTTGAAAAAAATACGATAAAACCGATAGTTGCAACAAGTGGAAGATATTTCCTCGCTAGTTTTTCACTGCCTAAAGTATCTCTTCCCATAGATATAACGCCCTCTAAATAAGCTTCAACTATATTTTGAAGACCCCTTGGCACAAGCTGCATCTTACTCCTTGCTATATAAGCAACTATGATAACAATCAAAGCTACAAGCAAAAAGTGAAACGCATAGATAAAGGCGTGAGAGCTATTTAGGAAATTTGAAAATAGAAACAAATCTTTCATTAATTTACCTTGGATTTAGAATTTTGCGTGATTGTAACAAAATTATTGTTAAAACATTTTTAATTTTAAACTCTGAAATAATCGAAAATCAATTTACAAATAGTCACTGCAACTACCATTAGAAACATTGTTCTAATAAATTTGACCTCTTTTTTAATGACAAGATTTGATCCAAAATATGCGCCTAAAATTTGACCAACTGCCATCAAAAATCCAACAGCCCAAAGCATCTGTCCGCCGGCTATAAAAATACCAAGAGCAACGATATTGCTAGTAAAATTTAAGAGTTTCGTATGAGCGACAGCCTTTTTTAAATTTAGCCCAATCAATGCCACTATCGCAAATGTCCAAAAAGAGCCTGTTCCTGGACCAAAAAAACCATCATAAAAGCCAAGTATCAGCCCAAAAACTACATAAAATAGCTTTTCATTCATCTTTGCAGCTCTATCATTTTCGCCGACTTTTGGCATAAAAAGCGTATAGATAAAAATAGAAATCAGTAAAAATGGGATAATTATCTTTAAAAAATTTGTATTTAAAAATAGAATAACCACTGCTCCGATGATAGCTCCAATAAAAGTAAAAACGATACCTGCAAAGCACTCTTTATAATTAATTAATCCCCGTTTTGTGAAATTTAAAGTCGCTGTAAAGCTACCAAAAACTCCTTGAAGCTTATTTGTGCCAAGTGCAAGATGTGGTGGTACGCCCATCGCCATAATAGCTGGAAGCGTTATAAGTCCGCCTCCGCCAGCAATAGAATCGATAAAACCGCCTAAAAACGCAGCTACAAAAAAAACGACATAGCTAAGTAGATCAAATTCCATTTTTTTGCTCTTTTGATAATTGAAATAAAAGCAGATTGTATTTTATTTGTACTTATCTTTTTGTAAAATTTTTATATTTGAAATGAGAGATTTTTAAAATTTATAAATCTTAACGAGCCTTTGGATTTAGCTCAAAGACTCGTTTATTAAAGTGACTACTTAATAACGCCACAAAGCATTCTAGCACCGCCACCGCCAAGTGCTTTTGGGTTGTCGCTGTGATTATCACCACCAACATGAACCATTAGTGAGTGACCTTTTAGCTCGTCAAGACTTTTTATCTTTGGGGCTAGCACTGGATAGTTTGCATTGCCCTCAGCATCTACGTAAAGCGCTGGCAAATCGCCTTTGTGGCCTTTGTCATCCCATGCAAAAGAGTGCATTTTTGTGCCAGCTGGATCCCAGTGACCGCCTGCTTTCATGCCAAGGCCTTTTTCAGTCGCACCACAGTCAGCATTTTCATGGATGTGAAAGCCGTGTAGTCCTGCAGTAATTCCCTTTAAATTTGGAAAAAATGCAACGCCGTAATTTGTCTTAACAGCTACTACTTCACCGACACTCTTGTCGCCCTTCTCGCTTAGCTCGTTAACAGGTATGACTAGATGCTCTCCGGCTTTTGCATCAAAGTGATGACTCTCATGAGCAAAAAGCAAAGTTCCTAAAACTGCACTTAGCAAAACGATTTTTTTCATACAAGCTCCTTATGGATAAAATTGTATGGCAAGTCTATCCTAAATTTAAAAATTTAGCAATAATTTTTATTGATTAAGATTTTTTATGATAGTTTCTAGCTCTTTGCTCTGCCCTATTCTATAAAGAGCAAAGTCGTATTTTATCGGATCAAACTCGTCAAATTCTCTAAGTTTTTTTGTAAGATCCATGACTGCTTTGAAATCGTAGCTCTTTCTGTTTATAAGCCCTAAATTTAAAGAAACTCTATGTGTATGCACATCAAGTGGCATCAAAAGCTTATCTTTTGGCAAATTTTTAAATAGCCCAAGGTCGATGTCGTTATCTCTAACCATCCAGCGAAGATACATATTATAGCGTTTATATGGGCTTTGTGGCTCTTTGTTAAAACTCTTACCAAAGAAAAACTCATATCCGTCCGAGCGGTAAGAATTTAGCTTGTATATAAATTTGATAAGCTCATTTACGCCATCTATCATCTCGCCATTTTTTGCAAGACCTTGGCGTAAAATTTCTTCTATATCACCCTCTTTTTTAAGACGTGAGAGAGTGATAAAAATTTCTCTTACGTCGTTTTCATTTTGAAAGCGATATTTGAAATTTGACAGATTTTTCTTGATATTTTGCTCACTCTCATCAAGCAAACCAAAATCAAGCGAATTTAGAAATTTCACTATCATTTTTGCGTTACCATAAGCAAATAACGCACAAATGAGCGCTATGTTTGGCTCTTTAAATTTAGTAGCTACTTGAAGTGGATCTGGGGCTTCAAACAGCCCCAGATTTGTATTTTTGCTAAGTACGTGCGAGTCTAAAAGGCTCTTTAGCTCGCTCATTGTTTTAGTGAAAGAAGCGTGTCAAGCATTTGATCAACTGTCGTGATGATCTTTGCCGCTGCGCCGTAACTTGCTTGAAAGCGGATCAAATTTGTAAGCTCTTCATTGGTATCTACGCCACTTGTTGATTGAAATTCCTCTTCAGCTGTCTTTTGCAAAGATGTATTTGTGTCGTGGATAGTATTATTTGCCTCTGTATCACTCGCCATATCAGTCGTAAGATAGCGGTAATATCCCTCGATCGTCTCATCTCTATCAAGCGCTATGCCACTTGAGTAAAAGGTTTGCTTTTGATACTGAAGCTGGATCATTTTATTTGCAACTTCATTATTTCCGATAACTGGTTTTGAGTAGGCACGAAGCTTTGTGTGGTCTTGGGTAAAATTTTGATTTATGCCGATACTATTTGAGTCAGTACCTGAAAAAAATCTATTTATACCAACAGCACCTGGGAAATTTGTGCCGTGATCGACTATTGATATGCTATAAAGCCCTTGAGCTTGTTTTGGAATGAGAGAAAATGTACCTTTTTTTGTATTTTTATCATAAAAATATGACGCCTCAAAAAAGTCATCAACGTCATTTAGCATATTATTGTCTTTATTATCATCTGAGTTTGAGTTAAAGTCTTTGACGATAGAGTTGCCATATCTTGTATCATTCATCGTCGTCGTGCCATTTACATTTATGGTTTTTCTGGCAACGACATTACCTTTGTTATCATAAACAATAGCTTCAAACTTCCGTTTCTTATACTATTATCATGATTCATCAACGTCTTATCGCCTTCTAAATAACTTATCGGATCTGAGTTAGAAATTTCAACTGCGGATTCGGCATAGATATTATTTGTACTTGTTATCAATGTTTTACTAAATGTATTTAGATTATCAATGTATTTTTGGATCGTTCCATCACTAAATTTATCATTATCTGGCTCGTAGTTTCGGCCCCTAAGATCAAGTGCAGCTCCGATTTTACCACCTGTGATCTTTTCTTCCATTGGGATTCTTCTGCCATCTTCTCTTTCATAATAAATTTTTGTATATCGTCCACTTTCAGTTGAACTCATAGAAATTTCATGAAAATTTACACCATCAACGATACTTACACCGCCAATGTTTAGATTGTAGTATTTTCCTTGATCTGTTATTCCTGTATCTACCCTAGAATTGCTCTTTAGATCGCTTTTATAAACTGCTGTATTTACCAGCTTTGACATCGCAAGCTCAAGCTCATCACGTTTATCACGAAGATCGTTTGCATTTATTTTTATACCAGCGTCCGCGCCTGATTCTATTCTTTGGATTTGCTTATTAATATTTGCTATTTGCCTGCCTAGCGAATTTATCTCATTTATATTTATTTTTATTGTTTCATCAATCTTTTCATGCATATCATAAAGCATCTTTGATGAGCGGTTGATACTTGCAGTCAATACACTTGCTTTATTTATCAAATTTACTTTCTGAGCACCTGCATTAGGGTTCGAAGCAAAGTTATTCCACGCGGAAAAATACTCCTGAATATCCTTCACCATTCCATTATCTTTTAGATCAGGAAAATATTTTGTAGCTTCTTGCAAAATTCTTTGTTTATAGGCTGTATTTTCTAAATTTGACGATGAGTATTTTAGTCTTGAGTAGGCAAACTCATCATGAAGCCTTGTTATAGTATCTACTTGTGTGCCTGTGCCAACTCCGCCAGGAACTGTATTCATCGCTGGAGATGCGGATTGGACAACACGTTGTCTTGTATAGTAGTTGCTATCGGCGTTTGCGATATTATTTCCGGTTGTACTTATTTGAAGCTGGGCTGCATTTAGTCCTGAAACACCCGTGCCTAATGACATAAAAATATTAGCCATTTTTTAAACCCTTGATTTATAAAAATTATTATCTATGCTATTCCCATCTTGGCCGTATTCACTTGCTTTAGTACCAAAAATTTTTTCATTAAGTGAATCAAAAAATTCTTTAACAGCAACAACATGTCTTGCATATTCTTTATTGACTTTATGTAAATTTTCAAGTTTTGAACGCATAAGCACAAGCTTTGACTTCACTTCATCGTCTAAAACACTAGCAAGTGTAGTCGTACCGCTCTCTTTTGATACCTTTAAAAGCTCTTTATCTAGTGCTCTTTTTGTATCTTCAAATGCACGAACTAAGGCATTTTTTTTCTTTACACTCTCATCAACGCTTGAGTGCTTAGCCTCTTTTATATTTGCGATATCTTGTATGGTTAAATTTATAAGCTCATCAAGCTCGCCTATAGCCTCGTCCAAAAGCTTTTTTATCATTTAAATTCCTTAATTACAGCAACGCATCAGCCACAGCCCTAGCCGTTTTTGAGATATCAACCTGATAAGTGCCATTTGCTATGGCATCAGCTATCTCTTTTAGCTTTGCGTTTTCGTTTGTTCTTACTTCTTTACTCTGAGTTCCGACCTTGGCATCGCTATTTTTATTTAGCGTATTTGCCTGGAAATTTGGTCTTTGGTTCAAAGGCCTTATCATATTCATACCTCTTAAAATAAAATGTTTATATCACTACATCGGCAGAATATAAATTTACTTAAGAGCTTCTCTTTAAAAAATCGTACAAAAGTTCTGAAAAACCAAGATTTCCGCTCAATGCTTTACTCATTGCATCGTTATACATTGACCTATAAATGTCACTACCAGCAGCCTTTGGATATAGCGAGTTGTGCTCATCTTCTTTTAAAGCAATATCAAGCACAGCCTTTACCATATATGCCTCAAACGCATCGGTTTGTTCTTTTAAAAGTGCATCTTGTTTAGCATTTGCATTTTTTATCTTATTTGCCGAAATTTCATTGTATGAATTTAGCGCTAAGGTGTTATCTATTTGCATTATATTATCTCCAGATCGACTTGTATCGCACCAACTCGCTTTAAATTTTCGAGTATCGATATGATATCACTTGGTGTTGCCCCAAGCTTGTTTAGCGCTCTTGTTACATTTGCAACGGTTGTTTTTTCACCTGAAATTTTAAGTAAATTTTGACTAGGTGCGACCGACGTATCGCTTCCTATATTTACATCGTTTTGCGCTGCTTCGTCATAGCTATTTGGCTCTATTTTTATTGTGATTGCACCATGCGTTAAGACAACTGGGCTAACCACAGCATTTATGCCACTTACTATCGTGCCAGTTCTCTCATCAACTACTATCTTTTCATCTGGCTTATACTCTACATCAAGATCAAGCACAGCGCTTGCAAGCTCAATAATGCTAACATCATCTGGCTTTTTAACGATAACCGTTCTTGGATCGATCGCCTTTGCGGCATCATCAGAGATATTTGCATTTATAGCATTTTGGATATCAAGAGCGGTTTTAAAATTTGTATCTTTTAGGCTTAGTCTTATGCTATCTTGATTGTAAATATCATAAGTCACTTCTCGTTCAACCAAAGCTCCATTTAGAATAGAGCCAACAGTTGGGTGGTTGCCACCTGTTCTACCCACGCTTTTACCACCGATACTTAAAGCGCCCTGAGCCAAAGCGTAAATATCACCATCAACGCCTTTTAGTGGCGTCATGAGAAGCGTACCACCTTGCAAACTTTTTGCATCGCCGATAGATGAGATCACGACATCAAGCTTATCGCCATGCCTTGCAAATGCAGGAAGCTTAGCTGTTACCATAACAGCAGCTGCGTTTTTTGACTTGATATCATCTGGGTTTATCTTTACGTTTACACCTTGAAGCATGTTTGATAAAGACTGGATCGTAAATTTTGACGTTGAGCCATCACCTGTGCCGTTTAGTCCGACAACTAGGCCGTAGCCTATTAGCTGGTTATCTCTTACACCAACGATATTTGCAAGCTCTTTTATCTGCGTAGCAAAGGCTGAAGTAGCTATCACTGAAGCTGCTACAAAAGATAAAAATTTTTTCATATTTTTTCCTAAAATTTAGCTATTTTAGGTTTTTAAAGCAAAATATGTTCCAAATTTTACTATAAATTTTTATTGAAAATAAGAGAGCGAAGTAACTCCAAATTTTTTAAATTTTACAAGTTTATATGTAGAAATTTCATTGCTAAATTTAAAGTCGCTATTGTGCTCAAAAACTATCATATAAATTTTCTCTTTTTTTAGCTGTGAGATTAAATTTACAAGCTTTTCGTAGATATCATCAAAGCCAACTCTTATGTCAAATGGCGGATCCAGATATAACAAGACCTTACCATTTTGCGAATTTACAAGATCAGGCAAAATGGCGAAAGTGTCCCCATTTATTGCTTTTAAATTTGCGACTTCAAGGCTAGCAAGATTAATCTGTGTGATCTTAAAAGCAGCCCTATCTTTTTCGATAGCGATAGCCTCGCGTGCTCCGTTGCTAACGGCCTCGCTTGCCATCACGCCACTTCCACCAAAACCCTCTATAAATGTAAGTGAGTAAATTTCATCTCTAATGATGTTAAAAAAGGACTCTTTTACGATACTTTTTGTACTTCTAGTCGTGCTTAGACTTGGCAGTTCAAGCCTTTTGCCTTTAAATTTACCACTTGAGATTTTAGTGTAAAGCTTCACTGATTTGCCCTTAAAATTTCAAGCAGATCGGCTTTAAATTTATCTATCAAAAGTGAAATTTTCTCTTCTAGACCTTTTTCATTTTTAGCTTCATTTGGCTCATTTGCTTTTGAAATTTGCATAGCTGAGTAAAATTCTTCAAGCGTATCAAGAAGTGTTGTCTTGGTAAAAGGATGAGAAAGATGAGCATTTTTTCCTATTATAAATAGCGGTTTTTTTGTCGCGATCTCGCGGTCACTCACTACGAAATCACAATCCTTATGATGAGCAGCCAAATTTCCACAAAAAAGCAGCAGTGTCTTTTGAAGTAAAATACACTCGCACTCAAATGAAATTTTCATATCTCTTCCTATAAATTTTTGCTCGATTTTAGCCTAAATAATCAAAATTTATATAAACACTAAAGGATTTTAAAATTTTACCGATGTAGAAGCTAACGTAAGTTTAAGGAGTAAAACTATGGAAATCTTTAAGGCAGCAGCAAATCAGGTACTAGATACGAGCATGAGCACATCTGCTCAGCGTCAAATAGATAGCAGACCTATCGAGCATTCTGATGTTAAATTAAGTGCTGATAAAAACAATGAAACAAAAGACATTAACGAGCTAGACGGACTTAGCAATGAAGAGCTTGCCAAAAGAACAAGAGAGGTCACTGACAAGCTAAACTATCAAATGCAGCAGCTCGATACTAATGTAAGATTTGCTTACAACGAGAAGCTAAATTTAATGGTTGTGCAAGTAAAAGATGCTAAAACTGGCGAAGAGATAACACAACTTCCAAGCAAAGAAGCTATAAGAATAAGCGAGTATTTCAAAGAAAGTATCGGAATACTTTTTGACAAGGAGAGTTAAAAATGGCAGTAGGTAACGTAACAAATTTAGGCTTAGGTACAAAAAATAGCGGACTAAATGATGATCTTATCAAAAAGCTAAAAGAAGCAGATGAGGCAGGACAGATCAAGCCTTTAACAAAAAGGCTAGAGAGAAACGACCTAAAACAAAAAGACCTTGCAGCGCTAAAAACTCTAGTTAGCAACGTAAACGTAAGTGGCAAAACACTTGGCGGAGAGGCACTTTATCTAAAAAGAACTACAAATAACGCTGGCAAAAGCGTAACAGCCTCAGCGGCAAATGGCGTTAGCGTGCAAAATTTTAGTATCGATGTACAAAAACTTGCTCAAAAAGATACATTTCAAAGCTCAAATTTCAAAAACGCTTCAAGCTTAGTAGGTGCAACAAATAACGGCTCTTTTGATGTTGAGATCGATGGACAAAAATTTTCTATTAGCGTAACTAGATCAACCACATATCAAGATATTGTAGACAAGATAAATGATATCAGTGGTGGTAAATTACAAGCTAGAATTTTAAATGTTGGCGGAGATAAGCCAAATCAAATCATGCTTCAATCAGGCAACACTGGCGCAACACAGACTATTAAATTTTCAAATGATACGGCTGGTGTTTTAGATAAACTTGGCTGGGATAGTACGCAGTTTCAAGATAAAGATGCAAATGGCACTCTGCTAACAAATCCTGATGGCACACCAAAGATGACATCAAATTTTGAAAAAAATAGAATTTTAAAGGCACAAGATGCGGAATTTACATATAACGGAGTAAATGTAAAAAGAAGCAAAAATACCTTCAACGACTTAAGACCGGGAATTTCTATTACATTAAATGAAACTGGCAAAACAAACGTGAGCGTCTCTCAAGATACAAAAGAGGTAATAAAAGCGGTTGAAGAATTTATCAAAGACTACAACCTAATGACCATGAACCTTGGCATAGCTACAAAATATGACGAGGAAAAAGGAGCTGGCACCTTCCAAGGCGTTAGCGAAATTTCAAGCTTAAGATCAAACATTGGTCGTCTTGTAAATGGACAAGATAGCGAAGGCAAAGCATTAAGCAAATATGGCATAGTGCCTGATAAAGACGGACAGCTTCAGCTTGATCTAAATAAACTAAATGCGGCTCTTAGCAAAGATCCTGAAGAGATTCAGAAATTTTTCATGGGATCAAGTAAGATCGAGCCAATAAGCTATATGGGAGCATCAACTGTTAGTGCTGGAGCATTAGACATAAAAGCTGGTGATCTTACGATAAACGGCAAGTCGGTTACGTTCTCAACTACAGCCACAGCCACAGCCGAAGAAAATGCACTAAAACTTCAACAAGCCATAAATGACGCTGGCATAACTGGAGTTACAGCCAGTCTTGATAAAAGCGGTAAAAGAATCGTCTTAAAAAGAAGCGATGGCGAAAATATCGAGGTAAAAGGTAAAAATTCAGCCTTAACAGCTCTAGGTATGAATGAAGCTACCATAAATCCAGTAACCAAAAAGACAGATGGGCTATTTACAAAGCTAGCTAAAATGCTTGATGGTGTCGTTGGCAAAAGTGGCACGATGGTTGCTATGCAAAATCAGTTAAAAGATGAAAATGAGTCGATCACAAAAAACAAAGAGAGCACACAAAAGCTTTTAGATGAGAAATATACAACAATGCAAGAGCGTTTTATCAAGTATAATGCCATCATCGCGAGTTTAGAAAATCAGTTCTCGACACTAAAATCAATGATCGATGCAGAGATAAATAGCAGAAAATAAGAGAAAAAGATGAATCAAAGTGCATATAGTGCATACGCACAGTCTAGTTTTGGGGGCATTGAGTCCCCAACTAAATTAATAGAAATGCTTTATGACGGAATTTTAAAATTTATATTTCGTACCAAAAAGGCGATAGAAGCTGGAGATATAGAGAAAAAAGTTTATTATATAAATAGGACAAACGCTATTTTTGTTGAGCTTTTAAATTCGCTTGATTATTCTCAAGGCGACGTAGCCACTATCTTAGCGGCCTTTATACAAGACAGATGCAGCTTCTTGCTATGGCAAATATACAAAACGATGTCGCAGCCTTAAATGAAGTAACCAATGTCGTAAAGCAACTATCAGAAGCATGGAGAGAGGTAACTTCAGGTGAATAGTTGGATCAATGAATTTAAATTAGCATTGATAAACGAAGACACGAGCAAGATAGCTGCTTTATCACAAAATTTTAGTGAGGATATGTTTACGACCCTAGCTTTGGCACAAGAAGCACAAGCACTAATTGGCGGCGCAATAGAGCTTTTAAAAAGCAAGTCTTCGCACATCCAAAATGAGCTTATAAAGCTACAAAAAGCTCAAAAATACGTAGCAAACTAATCAATTTTTATAAATTTAAAGGCACGGCGTTAAGCGAGTTCTGTCTTGAGCGATCATTATCTACGCTTGCTTTTACAAACAAGCTCTAGCGAAGGGTTTTAATATAAGACCAAAACCATCCCTTCTTGCTGCAGGTTGGGTTTATATGGCCACGCAAGTTACCAAGCGTGCCGGTGGGCTCTTACTCCGCCGTTTCACCTTTACCGCCGAAGCGGAAGTCTACTTTCTGTTACACTATCCCTTAGGTTTCCCTAGCCATCCGTTAGATGGAACCTTGTCTTATCGCAGCTCGGACTTTCCTCTTTTGTATGATACAAAAGCGACCGCTTACCGTGCCAGAGCGAAATTATAGCGGTTTTGGCTTAAATTTATAGCTTTAACTTTTATCACAACTACACTTACTTCTTCTAAGCCATATGATTTTACATACAAAAAGCGACTTTATAGACAACCATTTGAGCAAAAGTCTAGCTTACGTTTTATATAAATTTTTACTAGTCAAATAGCTGTATTTTTATATTAAAGTGCGATAAATTCTGCATTATTTATAGGACGCAAATCACAAGAATTGCCAAATTTTTTCATTGTCTCGCGTGTAGCTTCTATAAAAGGTTCGCAACCAAAGTGTGGCACTATGAAAAAATCCACCAAATTTAAGCCTGTAAAATCACTCACGTTTACGCTATTTTCATCCATAGGCGTAGCATATCTCGTATCTGGTGCCGCTACGACCGCACCTGCTGACTCGCCAATATAAATTTTCCCTGCTTGAACTGCATCTTTGATGGCTTGTGCAGCATGCGACTTTCGTAACTCACTAAGAAGATAAAATGTATTTCCGCCGCTTATATAAATGATATCGCACTCATTAATCGTGTTCAAAATATCATCTGCAACAAAAAACTCGTCGCATTCAGAAATTTGTGCAGCCAAATCTTGAGTGCAAGAAAGATCAATACGAGTCAGTTTTGCACCAAAATTTTCTAAAATTTCTACCGCTTCACCTACATAAAAATTTACTTCTTCAAATTTTGCTGCCGTGTCGATAAAAGCAACGTGCTTACCTTGAAAATCTACCACTTCATTAATCTTGCTCGCAACCTCAGCAAAATAAGAGCAAAGAAAAACATTCGCCATTTTTAATCCTTTTAAAATATAAATTTGCAAACCCATTATATCTAAACGATCAGAGAAACGTTCGTGTTTCGTGTCGCTCGCGCGTTAAAATTTAGCGATTTTAAGATATGGGTCTTAGTGCATAAAATTGCGATAAATTTAGCCTCAAATTTGAGCTTAAAACGACAAGGCAAATTTTTGCCCCGTTTTGCTCACATCTTTTAAAAAGCGTTAGGCGAGGCGGATTTTGATTTACAAAATTTAAGAAAGTTAAGGCAAAGTCTTACGAGATGGTTTTAAGTGTTTTCTGTGTCACTATGCTCGTAGCTAAACAAAAGAAGTAAATTTCGTCCAAAAATAAGGCATACAGCCTATCGCAGAGCGAATTTTATACTCCGCTTGCAGTTTACCAGCATAGACGCAAAAATCATTTAAAAGCACTCGCAAAACGAGCCGCTGCTCTACTCAAAGATATTTTTGTGCAAGATTTCTTCTAGCACAACAGTCGCGTAGCTGCCTTTTTGTAGCGTAAAATTTATTGTAAAGTGCGCTTTTTCCTCGTTGTATTTATAGCTTGCATCCTCCAAATAGCACCACGCAAAGCGCCTAGATCCCGTCATTTTAGCTTTGTATTCATTTGCCTGCGCGAAAATTTGATCCTCGACCATTCTCGCCGCACCCTGCGACTCATACGCCTTCGCACCCGTGATCAGCCCGCAGCTAGTGATATCTCTAGCGTCAAAGCGCGCGCCCTCCTCATCCAAATCCTCGCACAAAAAGCACTTGCCGTACGGGTAGTGACCCAAAACTTCGCCCTCTATCAGTTTAAAAAATCTCTTTTGCGATTTTAAATTTTTCAAAATCGCGTTATCAAGATACGGGTAAATTTGAGCTAGCTCGCCTAGGCTAAAATCCTGCGCAAATCTAGAAATCTCAACACGTTTGCTAAGCCAGCGGTTAAAAAGATCACTTTGATATGCCGAGATCAAAAAGTCGTTTAGCTTTACATTTTTGCTCTTTTTGCCGTTTATTGTCTCGTTTTTAAGTAGCTCCAGGCCAGTTTCGGCATTGTCGCCAAATTTACCAAAACGCTGGTAGCCAAAGTAGTTTGCATAGCCGATTTTATCGATATTGACAAAAGCTTGCTCCAGCTTTTTGGCATTACTTGGCAGTACTTTTTTTAAGCGAATGAAAAAGCTATTTCCCTTTAGATGTCCGATGCGAAGCTTATTTTTATGCACATTTAGGCTTAAAATTTTCATCTTTTCGTGGCTAAAGTTTGCTAGATTGCTCTCAAATTTACGTGGCATAGAGATAAACTGCGTCGTCATGCCCTGCTTGTCCTTTAGTCCAGCATAGCCAAAGTCGCGCATCTTAGCTCCTGTAACCTCGCTTAAGACATGTAAGGCCTCTTGTGTCGTCATATCTTTTTTAGAAATTTCAATGATTAAGTGCTCGCCATCCCCACTAAACTCGTAAAGTGGTATCTCGCGCACGACAAAATCATCCGAATTTTTACTAAAATACGCGTTAATGGGCGCGTGAGTGAGCGCGTAAAGGGGCTTAAAAATGGTGGTTTCTTGCATTGCTTTTAAATTTTCCTTTCGTTATTTTGGCAAAAATCGTGATTTTCGTGCGGGCTTTGCGGGCTAGGCTTAAAATTTTGGCGCGGTTTTTCGGACTAAACGTAAATAAAATCTCGTATTCCTCGCCGCTATTTAGCTTGCGCTTGCTTAGCCGTTTGCTAAATTTTGCCCCGCACCGACTCTGCGCGCAAAGCTTGGCCAGATCCGCGCCAAGCCCGTCTGAAACGTCCATGGCGGCATTTATCTTATCCGCTGCGGCGTAGAAAAATTTATCCTTTAAAACAGGCTTTTTAAAGCGCGAATTTGACGCGACACGCCCGCCGTTTAAAAGCGTCCTAAGCCCTTTTAAACTGCCTCCAAGCTCGCCAGTAAAAGCTACCAGATCGCCGTATTTTGCATTTTTCCTAAGCACGGCTTTGCCATTTAGCTCGCCAATTACACTAACGCTTATATTTAAAATTTTGCTACTTATCGTGTCGCCACCGATTATCTTTACGCCAAACTCCTCGCAAGCTCTATTTATGCCGCCACTTAGCTCTTTGATTTGCTGCGGCGAAAAATTCTTTGGCAGGCTAAGCCCAAGAAGCGCAAATTTTGGCCTAGCATTCATCACGATCGTATCTGAAAAATTTACGATCATCGCCTTGTAGCCGATCTCTTCAAGGCTTAGCCAGCCATGCTTAAAATGCGAATTTTCAGCAAAGATATCCTTGCTAAAGACCTGCTTGCCAAGCACAGCCGCATCATCGCCAATATAAGCGTTACCAAAGCATTCAATCGTAAAATTTTCTTTATCCATCGGGCCATTATAATGAAACTCCTTTTAATTTTAGGATAAAATAAGCCAAAAAAGGAGCCAAATGCAAAAAATAGAAATTTTTAGATTTAATGCAAAAAAGGATATTTTGTCGTATTTTAAACCATATTTTTTAGAAATTTTAGATTACGCAAACCTCGACGAGCTATTTTTGCATATTAAAAAGATTGATCCGTATTTTCAGCCAACAACTGGCTTTGTGAAAGTAAATGATGTCGCAGTGAACACTACTGAACCATTAGTAAATTTATATGAAAAATTTGCAGGCGAGCTTGTGATTTCGCCACTTGATGAAAAACGAGCGGTTTTAGATCTTGAGATAAATGATGACGACTTTTGGGAGAAATTTAAGCCATTTGATAAATTTTGCAATCAAGCAGACAAAGAATTTTATGCAAGCTTAAAGCCATATTTTTATGCTGATTTTGTGAGAGAATACGAGCCAAATTTTATAGGTGCAGCAGCCATCATACTAGCTCATCATCTTTATAAAAAAGAAAAAAATGATGAGATCATGAGGCTTATCAACAATGAAAATGGTATTTTGATAGCTTGCAAGATTGATGATTTTATCTTTGGCGGAAGCGAAATTTATACCGAAGCGATTAGGTTTTTTAAAGAAATTTTAGGGATAAAAGAGGACGAAACCGCAAAAAACGAGCTTAAAAATATAAAAAGTTTGGATAAATTTAAAGAGTTCAAAATAGCCATAAGCGATAAAATCCCTGAAAATTTAGATAAATTTAGAGCAAATTTTATAAATCTAAACAATAAATTTCCTTGTGGATTTGAGCTTTTAAAAGTAAACGAAAAGCTTGCATTTGCATTTGCAAGCAAGACCATCTTTAATGCGTTTGATAGCGGGGCTGATTTTTTACTAGCTAGCAATGATGCTGAGTTTTATATGTTTGACACGCTTTCAAAAAAGCTTGAAAAATTTGCAAACAGAAGTTTGCAGGATTTTTATATTTTAAGAGCTAGCGAACTGATCGAGCTTGAAAATGGCAAAATTCCAGCAAGCCTAAAAGAGCATACGCTAAAAGTAAATCTAGTCTAACCTAAAAATTTATTTTTGCAAAGTTGCATTTTGCTCACTTAAGGCTTCTTCTTTTTCGTCTTCTTGCCTTATCTCATCGTACCTTGCTTTGGCGTTTTCATAAACACCAGCCGGCAGGCTTATGTTTAAATCGTCCCTTAAGCTCATCACATCATCACAAGCATTTTGGTAGCCAAGGTCGCAACTTTTCATATAATAACTCACGCTAAGCTCGATATTTGAGTGTTTTTTTAGATCACTATCCATTTGCTCATTTATCTCTTCATTTACAAACATATCGCCCAAAGCCTCGCACGAAAGCACATCTTTTTGCTCACAGCCATCATAGAAAATTTCATACGCAGCTACGTAATCTCCGGTATTTAGCGCCTCAATACCTCTGTCATAATCATCAATATCAAAGCTAAATGCTAAATTTAAAGCTAGGATTAAAAAAACTATTTTTTTCATATAAAGCTCGGTGCATCGTTTGAAAATAGTATAAGATCGCCAGCACGCGTATCTTGAGCTAGAATTTCTTGCATTTTATTTTTATCCTTTAAGATGATGATCTTTGGCTTTACGATGTGCTTTAGTAAAACTTCAGCATTTAGCGAGCTTGTGATGATGACAAGATCAAAAATTTCATTTATCACCTTGGCTAAATTTGCATTTTGTTCCGCATCGCTCTCGACGATGCCTGGTGTTAGCAGCACTTTTCTACCAGCGTAAGTGCTTACAAGCTCGTAGCTTGCGCTCATGCCTGAGAAATTTCCATTAAAACTATCGTCAATTATCAACTTACCGCCAGCCTCGATCTTGCTTAGGCGGTGCTCTACGTTTTTCATCTTAGATAGCGCTCTATCTACCGCTTCATCGCTCATTTTTAGGTATCTTGCCACCTTGATGCAAACGGCTAAATTTGTAGCGTTAAATTTGCCAAGAAGAGGCGAGGCGTAGCTCTTGCCATCAAGTGTAAATGAAATTCCATCTAAATTTGCGTTTATATCTTTTAGGCTCTCATTGTAAATTTCTAAATTTTGGCTTGGCTCTTTCTTTGTCGAGCTATGTAAAAAAGCCCTTTGCAAGCGAGCGCTTTGAAGTGCCTCTAGCTTTGTCGCGCGGATATTATCAAGCGTTTTAAAGTACTCAATGTGTTGCGCGCCGATCTCGCCAACGATGACGATTTGCGGATTTAGAAATTTAGTGATCTCTAGGATGTCGCCCTTTAGCCTAGCGCCTGCCTCTACGATGTAAATTTGCGTTTGCTCGCTTAAATTTTCATTGATATCTTTAATGATACCAGCCATTGTATTTACGCTGCGAGGTGTTTTGTAGCAGACAAAGCTGTCTTTTAAAATTTCAAATAAGAAATTTTTGATGCTCGTTTTACCGTAGCTTGCGGTGATTAAAATGATCTTTAGCTCTTTATTTGCACCCAGTTTTTTAAGTGCCTTGTTTTTAAATCCTTGAAATTTTATCTTTTCTAAAATTTCACTAAAAATAGGCTCACAACCAAGACAAAAAGTGGCATAGGAGCCAAAAATGCCTTGTGGATGATGAAATTTAAAGCGTAGTTTAAGATGATAGCGCAAGCAAGGATCACAAAAAAGTGCTTGATCCTGGCGGTAAAGACTAGCTTTTTATCAAGTTTTTTATGCCAAAGATAAAGAGCTGGTAAAAGCGCAAAGTAAAAATAGATAAAAAACCACTTGCCAGTCGTGTAAAAAAGCACCAACGGCACAATAAAGAAAAAGACGTGCCAAGCGGGCTTTGTGAAGTGAAAGAGCACGCGCTCAGGCCTATATGAAAACCACTGAAAGCAAGTAATCACATAAAAAGCGAGTGCAAAGATAAATAAAACTGTGCTTATGCTTAAAAATATACTCATCTTATCTCCTCGATCCCGCTCTCATCATCATCTAGCACGACATTTTTAGCTTCATCTAGCTCAAATTTTAGCCCTTTTTCTATCTCTTCACTTATAAATTTAGCGTGAAGTAAAAAGAAAAAATGATCACCGCTAAGCGGAAAAAATGAACTATTTTTAATGAGCTTATGTATGCTCTCTCCGCTTGTTATAGGCGTTGCTTTGTCATTTTCTCCCCAAAATATAAAAGCCTTGCCACTAAAGCTGGCAAAATGCTTCGTAAAATCCTCATCAACTACGTTTTTTAGGGTCTCATACATCACTCTGCTCATACCGCTCACATCTTTTGTGGCAAAGAGTTTATAAAATTTTCCAAATCCAAAAAACTTAAAAATTTTAAAAATAGCGATCTTTGCGCGCACGATAAATGGCTTTTTAACAACTATGCCAGCTGAGCTTAAAAGCACAAGATATGGCGGCTTTAGAAGCGTTGCGACCTTGCCACCAAAGCTATGACCTACGATGATATCTGGCTTTATGCTAAGCTCACCACAGAAATTTTCAACAATTTTTGCATAATCGCTTGTTTTTAAAGGATCAGTAATTGAGCTTTTACCAAAGCCTGGCATGTCGATATAGACATGGCAAAACTCGTTTAGATAGTGCCCAAAAGCCTTTTTCATTATCTCTTTGTTTGCGCCCCAGCCGTGCAAGAAAAGCACTATTTTTTTGCATTTTGGATTTACTACTTCGTAGCTGATCTCATACTCGTCTGAGCCGTACTTTACCGCCCTACTCGCCATCGTTCTCTCTTTTTTTTGCAGTATAAATGCTCTCAAGCACGCTCACTGCTTCGCAAAGGCGCTCATACTCTTCCATATTTAAAAGCACTGCTTCAAATTTATTATTTTTTACAATAACCGCTCTTTTTAATTCATTAGCTCCCACACGAGAGAGCACTGAACTAAAATTTCTAACCACTTCAGTTGCTGTATAAATTTCATCTTTTGTAAAAGTTACCATTGTCACTCTTTGTGTAAAATTTTACGTAAAATATCACAAAGTACTTTATAATCTACTAAATGGCCTAAATTTTTCCGCGACCTTTTACTGAAGTGATCGAGTTTATAAAGCTATAATCGATCTTTATATTACGCTCTCTTGGAAGTGAGTTTGCAAGAGCATTTAAAGTGCTCTCAAAATCCTCAAATAGATAGTTTGCAAGGCTTCCTGGATTTGGATTTATCTCATTTAGATAGACCTCATCATCTATCACGAAAAAGTCGCATCTAATGATCGCTCCGTCAAATCCACAATCATAAATTTTTGAAAAGTTAAATTTAAGCTTTTGCTTTAGCTCTTCAGAAATTTCAGCCTCTTTTACCTTGTTCTCATTTGAAAAGCTAAGATACTTTTGCTCGTAGTCAAGAAATTCTTTCTTTTTTGGCTCTTCGATGATAGAAAATTTTATCTTTCCATCTATCTTACAGCCTGCAAGGTTGTACTCTTTTACTCCCTTTATAAAAGGCTCGACAAGCACATCCTTATCAAACTCAAATGCCACGTCTTTTGCATAAGCTAGCTCGCTGGCGTCATGCACTATATTTACGCCGATGCTACTTCCAAGTCTTGCTGGCTTTAAGATAATAGGATAGTGAAATTTTGGCTCACTTTGACGAGTTAGCATCTCATAGTCAAGCGCCTTTACATCAGCTTTTTGCGCTAGAAATTTAGTAAGCTCTTTATTGTAGCTAAGCGCACTTACTTCAAGCCTTGGACCTATATATTTTATGCCGTAAAAGTCAAAAAGCGCTGCTATCTTGCCATCTTCGCCGTCCATGCCATGGATCAAATTTATAATGACGTCGCACTCTACTTTTTTATCGCCAAAGAGAGAGTGTATGAAAAATCCACCTTTAGACAAAATGAGCTTTTTTGAATTTTTGTATTTGCCTGAGCTAAAGAAATTTGCTCTCATATCTTTTTGCTCAATAAGATAAAAATCTCTATTTGCATCACAAAATATAAATTTTAGCTCTTGTTTTAGGACATTTTTTAAAACTATCGCACTAACTATGCTTATCTCATGTTCATAGCTCTTTGCTCCAAATATTACACCTAAATTCATCTTTTTAATCCTTATCCTAATTTCTTTAATGCTTCTTTTATAAGATCACTCGTATTTTCACTCTTGCACTCAGGCAAAATTTTTACTATCTTCTCACGTTTAAAGCCAAGCGCCTCAAGTGCCAAAAGCGCTTCGTTTTGGTAGCTTGGCACGCTCTCATCACTTATAAGTTTTGCATCACTTAGCTCAGCTATGATGCGTCTAGCAGTCTTTGGTCCGATACCTGGCACACTTTTAAAGGTATCTGCATCGCCACTTATTATGGCGTTTGTAAATGCCTGTGAGCTAAGGCTTGAGCAAACTGCCATTGCCGTACTTGCTCCTATTCCATTCAGCTTTATTAGCATTTCAAACATTTTTTGCTCGTTTGAGTCTAAAAAGCCGTAGAGTAGATTTGCGTCCTCTCTTATGATCTGCGTTATAGCAAGTTCAACTTTTTCACCTTTACTAAGTTTGGCCGAGCAAAAAAGCGATATGAAAATTCCATAACTTACGCCGCTATTTGTCTTAAGTATCACAAATGCAGGGTCTTTTTTGCTGACGATACCTTCGATTGCTTTTATCATCATTTAACCTTTTATTCTTAGAAATTTGTATCTGTGTAGTCTTCTAATTTATTTGACTTTTTGATCTTATACTCAGCCTCATCGCCATCGCCGATCTTCTCCAAAGTAATAGCATGTGCGGTTTCATTTTGCTTTGAGATATAAGTGACATTTTGTGGAGGATCAACGATAACAAATCTAATCTCATTTAGTTCAACCCAGTTGCCTCTGTTTATCACTTTTGCAGAAAATATTCCATTTTGCATGATCTCAAGCTCATCTTTTAAAGTAGCTAGCAACTCTTTTTTATCCTTAAAAATTTTTAGCAAAGTGTTGTATTCATTGACTAGACCTTGATACTCTTTTAGCTTTTTCATAAAGGTAACTGGTGGTATCACTTTAGCTTTTGAGAGCTCTTCTACCTTTGCTTTTATGGTATAAATCGAGTCTTTATTTTCATTTATGACATTTTTCTTTGTTTCAATATTTTTTAGAAGTGAGGCAAGCTCTGCTTTTGTATTTTCGATCTTATTTAATTGCTCTTGCGTAGCCTCAGCACTTTCAGGCATTTTGCTAGTATCGATTATAAATTTATTATCAGTGCCTCTTAGATATCTTACGTCTATTAAATGTGAAGCTGTGATAGTGCAGTTTGAGCCAAGCGTGTTTATTTGGATATTTTGAGCAGTTATAGAGCCACCAACGACGCTATTTATCTTAACTCTTTTTGCTACGACATTTCCGCCTTCTAGCCTATCTATCTCAACATTTTCAGCTTCAACCTTACCGATATGGATAGAAATTTTTGCATTCTTTGCATAAATTTTAGCCTTTTGGTGTGTTTGACCGCCGATTATTACTTCATTTGCTTTAACCATCGCATTTGCACCGACGTTTCCTTTAACCTCGATCTCGTCAGCCTCCACGATGATACCAGTGCCGATGGCGTCTTTTATAGTATCAGTTTCCCTAACCACCAAAGTCACATTTGTGTCAGTACCTGCTTGAATAGAGCCAGTTATTTTAAAATTTGCTTCATTTATCTCTATACGCTCTTCAATATCAAATGAGCCATTTTTCTCAACTACATATCCTGATTTTTTAGCGATATATATTATGCTATCGTCATTTTCTACTCTCTCTATATTTTCGCTTATACTTATCTCTTTGCCAGTATCTTCTTTTGGCTTTTCTACTGCTAATAATTTACCTCTCGCATCACGGCCATTTTGCCCTTCGTGAGACTTTTTTTCTTCCATTATCACTTCATCTTGTGCCACGCCAAAAACAAAACCTCTATCAGCGTAATCAACCTTATCTTCCTCTTTTATCGCATCAAGTTTATCTTTGTAGTAGTAAAGTATCTTTGCATCGGTAGCTTTTTTTGGATTTATACCTTGTGTTATGTTTAGTATGTAGTCTTTATCAAGTTCACCCTTTACATGCACAACTGAGGCGATTTGTTTTAACTCATCTTTTAGTTTGCCAATCCTTATACCTATTAAAATTTGAGCTTTCATAAGCTGTTTGGCGATATATTCAAAAAGCTTATCTTCGTAATGCTGTTCGTATTCACAATCTTTTGTGGCTTTTACCTTTGCGACTACTTTTGTAACCGTTGAATTTACACCGATTTCTATCTTTGGAAGCTTTGGTACAGCATTTAGCCTAACATCAAAAAATTCCACGTCATAGACCTGCTCGATCTCTAGTGTCTCGTCAAGGTAAAAAGTATTATCATCAAAAAAGTCTAAATTTTCTTCAGGGACAAAAACTGGCTCTTCATTATCTTTATTTTTATAATAAGTCAAAATGTCTAAAATTTTAAAATCTATAAATTCTACCGGTACGCTGTGTTGCTTGCTTAATTCTTTAAGCGATATATAAGGTGTTGAAGTTTGAATTTGCGTTGGCGGTAAAAATCTCTCGTTTTCTTGCACGTTCTCGCTCAAAATTGATCCATTTCACATAAAATTTAGCTCTTATTATCGCTAAAATTTTATTAAATTTGGGTTATGTAAGCTTTAAAGCATCTTTTGTTACTATTGCGTTTTCAAATTTAATTTAGGCGAGCGATGTTTATAAAAGGTTTTTTCTCAAACTCAGTTGGCATCATGACTTCAAGGATTTTAGGGCTTATACGAGATCTTTTAACGGCTTCTATCCTTGGTGCTGGCATATTTAGCGACCTCTTTTTTATAGCATTTAAGATACCAAATTTATTTCGCCGCATCTTTGGCGAGGGTGCCTTTACGCAGGCATTTTTGCCAAATTTTACAAATAGCAAGAAAAAAGCGATCTTTCAGGCTGAAATTTTCATCAAATTTCTGCTTTTTATAGGCGTTTTGACGCTTCTTGTAAATTTATTTACGCCCTACTTTATAAAGATCATCGCAAGCGGCTTAAGCGAGCAAAATATCACAGACGCAGTGCCGCTTGTGCGTATAAATTTCTACTATCTAGCCCTTGTTTATATCGTCACTTTCATGGGTGCGCTTCTTCAGTATAAAGGGCATTTTGCCACGACTGCGTTTTCTACTGCACTGCTAAATTTAGCCATGATCGCATCGCTACTTTTAGCTCGTGGCAAGAGCGAGAGCGTAGTTGCGCTTTATCTTAGCTTTGGCGTTGTTTCAGGCGGCATTTTACAGGTTTTAATACATCTAATCGCCATGAAATTTAACGCCTTAAGTAAAATTTTTTGGGGTGGTCTAAGCGGATATTTTAAAGGCAAAAGAGCGCAGAGCAAAGGCTTTTTTATAAATTTCTACCATGGCTTACTTGGCTCAAGTGCTATGCAAATAAGCGCATTTATGGATACTTGGCTGGCTAGCTTCTTGGTAAGTGGCTCGATAAGTTACCTCTTTTATGCAAATAGAATTTTTCAGCTCCCACTCGCCATCTTTGCGATCGCGCTCTCTCAGGCACTCTTTCCAAAGATAACCAGACTTTTAAAGCAAAAAGACGAGGCTAACGCCCTAGTTTGGACGAAAAAGAGCTTTTACCTGCTTCTTTGCGCCCTGCTAGCAGCCACGATCACAGGCGTCGTGCTAAGTGAGTTTATCATCTGGCTCTTGTTTGAGAGAGGAAATTTCGTAAGAGCAAACACCATTGAATGCGCTAAGGTGCTAAGTGCCTATTTGGTGGGGCTTACGCCATTTGGACTGGCTAAAATTTTCTCACTTTGGCTTTACGCAAATATGAAGCAAAAAGAGGCTGCCAAAATTTCTATCATCTGCCTTGTGATAAATTTGATCCTAGCTGTCATTTTGATGCAAAAATTTGGAGCAGCTGGCCTTGCATTTGCAAGCTCGCTTGGGGGATTTTTGCAGCTTATTTTATATATAAGAGCCTTTGGAGCTAAGCGATTTTTAGCTATAATCGAGCCTAAATTTATAGCCGCTATTGCACTTTTGGCGGTTTTGCTCTATTTTGGTTTAACATTTTTAAAGGATATATTTAATGCGAATTTTTGATACTTCTAAAAGAGAAAAGGTTGAGTTTAGCCCTATTAAAGATGGTGAAGTTAGCATCTATCTGTGCGGTCCAACGGTCTATGATGACGCGCATTTGGGACATGCAAAGTCAGCCGTTAGCTTTGATCTTTTAAGAAGGGTCTTAAAAGCGCTTGGCTACAAGGTCAAATTTGTAAGAAACTACACCGACATCGACGATAAAATTTTAAATAAAATGGCGCAAACTGGCCAAAGCCTAGAGGAGATCACAAACAAATATATAGCGCACTATGAGAGCGACATGGGTGCTTTAAACGTGCTTGATCCAGACTTTAAACCAAAGGCTACGCAGTGCTTGGAGGCGATCATCAGCTACATCAAGGTGCTTATGGATAGAGGTGTGGCGTATAAGACGAGCGATGGAATTTACTTTGACACAAGCAAGGATAGTGGCTATTTTAGCATTAGCGGTAAGGATAACAACACCGATCTAATCGCGCGTGTGGCAAGTTTTGGCGAGAAAAGAGACGAGAAAGACTTTGTGCTTTGGAAATTTGACGAAAAATGGTACGAGAGCCCATTTGGCAAGGGTCGCCCTGGCTGGCACACCGAGTGTGTAGCGATGATAAGGGAGTTTTTAAGCGATAAAGAAAATGATAAATTTGAGATCGACATCCACGCTGGTGGCATCGACCTACTCTTTCCGCACCACGAAAACGAAGCAAGCCAGTGCAGATGTGCCTATCATAAAAATTTAAGCAAATACTGGATGCACAATGGCTTTATAAAAGTAAATAACGAAAAGATGAGCAAAAGCCTAAATAACAGCTTTTTCGTAAAGGATGCCCTAAAAAATGTTCATGGTGAAGTGCTTAGATTTTATCTGCTTACAAGCCATTACAGGGCTCATTTTAATTATTCAGATGAAGACTTGGTGGCTTCAAAAAAGAGACTTGATAAAATTTACCGCCTTAAAAAAAGGGTTGATGGCGTGCAAGCAGGTGTAATAAATGAGAGCTTTAAAAATGAGCTACTTGAAGCACTAAGTGATGATCTAAACGCTTCAAAAGCACTTGCAAGTGTTGATGAGTTTGTAAAAACAGCAAACGAAAGGCTTGATAATAGCCCAAAGGATAAAGCTTTCAAGGCTGAAGTAGTGGCAAATTTAGAGCTTATAAGTGAAATTTTAGGCATTGCTAGCACAAATTATGTTGAGTATTTTCAGTTTGGCGTAAGTGATGAGCAAAAAGAGCAGATAAAAAGGCTTCTTGATGAGCGCGCGGCAGCCAAAAAAGAGAGAAATTTTGCAAGGGCTGACGAGATAAGAGACGAGCTAGAAAAGATGAATATCTCTATCATGGATACACCAAATGGCGCAGTTTGGGAGAGAAATAATGAATAATTTTGGCTTAAAAGATGTGCTAAAGCGCTTTGGTCCATATTTTAAAGACTACATTCCACACTTTATCCTAGCCTTCATCGGCATGGGGCTTGCAAGTGGTGGAACAGCGGTCAGCGCGTACCTGGTGGAGCCAGTACTTAATAAAATTTTCGTTGAAAAAAACGAAACATTGCTTTATTTGTTACCATGTGCGATCATTGCTATTTATCTGTTAAAAAATGTTGGAACTTTTATACAGGCCTATTTTACCGCGTATATTGGTCAAGATACGATTAGAAGATTTCGTGAAAAGATGGTCGAAAATTTACTAAATTTGGACATGAAATTTTTTAATGATTTTAGAACAGGCGAGCTAATAAGCAGAACCACGAACGACATAGAGCGCATAAGATCTATAGTTTCAAGCATCATACCTGAGCTTATTAGAGAGCTTGTAACTATCATAGGTCTGCTTTGTGTAGTTATATATCAAAGCCCTAAATTAGCATTTTTTGCACTTGTTGTTATGCCATTAGCGATTTATCCGATCTCGCGCCTTGCTAAAAAGATGAAAAAAATCTCAAAAAAATCACAAGAAAAGACATCTGATATCACCTCAGCCTTGAGCGAAATTTTTACAAATATCGAGATCATCAAGGCAAATAATGCCCAAAAATACGAGCATTCACGTTTCGTTGAAGAAAATAACAAATTTTTCAAGTTAAACCTTAAAACCGTAAAAATCGAGCAACTAGTAAGCCCGCTAATGGAAACAATTGGCTCAATTGGCGTAGCTGCAGTCATCATAATAGGCGGCAAAGACGTCATTGATGGAAATATAAACATGGGTGCTTTCTTTTCATTTTTAACTGCGCTTTTCATGCTCTACACCCCTCTAAAACGTATCGTAAATATATACAATAAAATGCAAGATGCGATCGCGCAAGTGAAAGAACCTTTTTCTTGATGGATAAAGTAAGCCAGATAAAAGATGGTAAAAAAGAGCTAAGTGAAGAGATAAAACTTATCAAATTTAACAACGTATGTCTAAACTACGGTGAAAAAGAAGTTTTAAGAGGGATAAATTTAGAGGCTCGCGAGTCAGAATTTATAGCCCTTGTTGGCTCAAGTGGCGGCGGAAAAACCTCACTCATGAATTTGCTAATGAGATTTTACGACGTAAATAGCGGCGAAATTTTAATAAATGATACAAATTTAAAAGATATCAAGATCCACTCACTTCGCCAAAACATAGGCCTTGTAACACAGCGTGTCTATATCTTTAATGATACGATTGCTAAAAACGTAGCTTACGGTAGGGAATTTAACGAAGAAGCCGTAGTGAATGCTCTAAAAATGGCAAATGCTTACGAGTTTGTGAGTAAGCTTGATGATGGCATCCATACCATTTTAAATGAATTTGGCACCAACCTATCAGGCGGTCAAAGACAGCGCATCGCTATCGCTAGAGCGCTTTATCAAAACCCACAAATTCTTATCTTTGACGAGGCTACCTCAGCACTTGATAATGAGAGTGAAAAAGAGATCACAAAAGCTATAAACAACCTCAGAACCAAAAAGATTATCTTTGTCATCGCTCACCGTCTAAGTACGGTTGAAAGTGCTGATAAGATCGCGGTTTTAAGCAATGGAAGGATAGTTGACACTGGAAGCGATGAAGAACTTAGCAAGAGAAATGAAATTTATGCAAAACTTAAAGGCAAAGCCTTAGTTTAAGGCGATTTTTGCTAAGATTTGCACAAATTTTTAGGCATTTTAAAGAGGTTAAAATGAGCTTAAACTACGATACTTTAAAATCTATATTTTTTAAATTTGATCCTGAAACTATCCACAAGATCGCTGAAGTCGCGATGGTTGGGGTAAATAAAATCTTCCCTGGCTCGCTAAGCTTTTTAGCGCACAAATGCGTGGTCGATGACAATGCGCTAAAACAAAATTTATTTTCAAGCACTTATCACAACCCAGTTGGCATAGCTGGTGGCTTTGATAAAAACGCCACGATGTTTGAGACACTAACAGCCCTTGGTTTTGGGCATTTAGAATTTGGCACATTTACTCCAAAGCCTCAACCTGGCAACGACAAACCAAGACTTTTTAGACTCATAGACGAAGAGAGCATCCAAAACGCGATGGGCTTTAACAACGATGGTTGCGAGGCTATTAAAAATAGAGTCAAAAAACTTTATCCTTATACTTTGCCGATCTGGGCAAATATCGGCAAAAACAAGATTACACCAAACGAAGACGCAATAAAAGACTATGAAATTTTAGTAAGAGAATTTAGCGAAATTTGCGACGCTTTTGTTATAAACGTCTCATCGCCAAACACGCCAAATTTAAGAGCACTTCAAGATGAGAGCTTCATAAAAGAGCTTTTTAGTGTCATTTTACCACTTACCAAAAGACCAATCATCTTTAAAATCGCTCCAGATATGAGCCACGAAGATGCAATCAGGCTTTGCACCTGCGCGGTAGAAAATGGCGCTAGCGGCATACTTGTCTCAAATACAAGCGTTGATTACTCACTCTCTCGCTCATCAAATTTAAAAGACTTTGGTGGATTAAGCGGTAAAGTGATCGCTCAAAAGTCAAAAGAGATTTTTAAAGCCGTTGCAGACGAGCTTTATGGCAAGACGACGCTTATAGCATGCGGTGGCATAGATAGCGGAGCGGACGCCTATGAGCGTATAAAAATGGGAGCAAATTTAATACAAATTTTTACAAGTTTTATCTTCAAAGGTCCGATGATCACAAGAGATATAAATTTAGAAATTTTAGAGCTTTTAAAGAGAGATGGCTTTGCTTCTATCAGCGAGGCAGTCGGTATAGATGTTAAAAAATAAAAGGCAAAAGATTGATAAAATTTAATAAAACAAAATTAGAAAATGGACTTGAAATTTATTACGTGCCAGTAAATCCTGGCTTAAAAGTGATAAGCGTCGATGTTTTTTACAAAGTTGGCTCTAGAAACGAAGTGATGGGCAAAAGCGGCATAGCTCACATGCTAGAGCATCTAAATTTCAAATCAACCAAAAATTTACGCGCTGGGGAGTTTGATGAGATCGTAAAGGGCTTTGGCGGCGTAAATAACGCAAGTACAGGCTTTGACTACACCCACTACTTTATAAAAGCTTCAAATGAAAATTTAGATAAAACGCTTAGCCTTTTTGCTGAGCTTATGAAAAATTTAAGTCTAAAAGATAAAGAATTTCAGCCAGAGCGAGATGTGGTACATGAAGAGCGTAGGTGGCGAACAGATAACAACCCTATGGGATACCTCTACTTTAGACTCTACAATCACGCATTTATCTACCATCCATACCACTGGACTCCGATAGGTTTTATAAAAGATATAGAAAACTGGAATATCTCCGACATAAAAGAATTTCACGCTACTTTTTATCAACCAAAAAATGCCATTTTGATGATAAGTGGCGACATCGGCAAGGATGAGGCATTTAAGCTAGCTAAGAAAAACTTTAGCGGCGTAAAAAACAAAAGAGCTATCCCAAAACTACACTGCAAAGAGCCTGAGCAAGACGGCGCAAGAAGGGCTATCATCTACAAAGATAGCCAAACACAAATGCTAGCGATCGCTTACAAAATCCCAAATTTTAAACACGCCGATCAAGTAGGTCTAAATGCGATCAGTGAATATCTAGCTACTGGCAAAAGCTCGGTTTTACAGCAAAAATTAGTCGATGAGCTCATGCTTGTAAATCAAATTTACGCTTACAATATGAGCTGTGTTGATGAAAATTTATTTATATTTTTAGCAGTTTGCAACCCAGATGTCGAGGCAACTGCGGTTGAGGCTGAAATTTTAAAGATTATAGAGGATATTAAAAGCAACCCTATCGACAAAAACGATGTTTTGCGAGTTAAAAATTTAATCAAAAGCGACTTTATCTATTCGTTTGAAAGTGCAAGCAAAGTAGCAAATTTATACGGCTCGTACCTTGCCAGAGGCGATATAAAGCCACTTTATGAACTTGAAAAAAATATCGATAAAATTGATGCAAAACTTTTAAAAGAGATAGCAAATAGATATTTTAATGAAAAAACCAGCACAACAATAATTTTAAAAAAGGAATAAACGTGGAAAATTCGCTTCAAGGTGCGATGACCGCACTCATTACGCCATTTAAAAATCAAAAAGTAGATGAAGTCAGTTTTGAAAAGCTAATAAAAAGACAGATAAAACACGGCATAGATGTCGTTGTGCCAGTTGGAACTACTGGTGAGAGTGCAACACTAACGCATGATGAGCATAGAATTTGTATCGAAATAGCCGTAGATGCATGTAAAGGTACAGACGTTAAAGTGCTCGCTGGTGCTGGCAGCAACGCCACTCACGAGGCTATTGGTATAGCTAAATTTGCCCAAGCTCATGGTGCTGATGGTATTCTTTCAGTTGCACCTTATTACAACAAACCAACGCAAGAAGGGCTTTATGAGCATTACAAAGCCATTGCAAATAGCATTGAAATTCCTGTGCTTCTTTATAATGTTCCAGGTAGAGTTGGCGTGGATATCTTGCCAACGACCGTTTTTAGACTTTTTAAAGAGTGTAAAAATATCTATGGTATCAAAGAGGCTACAGGCAGTATCGATAGATGCGTCGATCTACTGGCTCACGAGCCAAATTTAGTAGTCATCAGCGGCGAAGATGCGATCAATTACCCTATCCTCTCAAACGGCGGCAAGGGCGTCATCTCAGTCACTGCAAACCTATTACCAGATCAAATTTCTCAGCTAACGCACCTTGCAATGAACGAAGAGTACAAAAAAGCAAAACTAATAAATGACAATCTATACACGATAAATAAAACACTCTTTTGCGAAAGCAACCCGATACCGATCAAAGCAGCGATGTATCTAGCCGGACTCATCGACTCTTTAGAGTATCGCTTGCCACTTTGCAAACCAAGTAAAGAAAATTTTAAAAAAATCGAAGAAGTAATAAAAAATTATGAAATAAAGGGATTTTAATGAAGGACACACTAAACGAATTTAAAGGTAAAACACTAGTTATCAGTGGCGGCACTAGAGGTATCGGTAGAGCTATAGTTGAAGAATTTGCAAAAGCTGGCGTCAACATAGCATTTACCTATAACTCAAACGAAGAACTTGCAAATGAGCAAGCAAGAGAGCTTGAGGCTACTTACAAGATAAAAGCCAGAGCCTATGCGCTAAATATCCTTGAGCCAGAAACTTATAAAGAGCTATTTTTAAAGATAGATGAGGACTTTGATAGGATTGATTTTTTTATATCAAATGCAATTATTTCAGGTCGTGCAGTAGCTGGTGGATACACTAAATTTATGAAGCTAAAACCAAGAGGCATAAATAATATCTTTACAGCAACCGTAAATGCCTTTGTTGTAGGCACTCAAGAGGCTGCAAAACGTATGGAAAAAGTGGGTGGTGGTAGCATCATCAGCCTATCATCGACTGGAAATTTAGTATATATCGAAAACTACGCAGGTCACGGCACAGCAAAAGCAGCCGTTGAAGCCATGGCAAGATACGCTGCGACCGAGCTTGGCGAGAAAAATATCCGTGTAAACGTCGTAAGTGGCGGCCCTATCGAGACAGACGCACTAAGAGCCTTTACAAACTACGAAGAGGTGCGCGATATGACGGCAAAGCTTAGCCCTCTAAACCGCATGGGACAGCCGACTGATCTAGCAGGAGCATGTCTATTTTTATGCTCGTCTAAGGCCAGCTGGGTGACTGGACATACATTTGTGATAGACGGCGGCACGACATTTAAATGAGAAATTTGAAATTTACAGGCATAAAGGCATATTTGTGAGCTTAAATTTACCAAATTCACTGGCATTTTTTAGGATACTGCTAGCTCCGCTTATGTTTTTTATGCTCGTAAATGCGCCAGAAATTTTTGCGCAAATTCATATAAGCTGGATAAATTATTTCGCGGCTCTCATCTTTGTGATCGCCTCGGTGACTGACTTTTTTGACGGATATATCGCTAGAAGTTGGGATCAAAAGACCAAACTTGGCGCTATCCTCGACCCGCTAGCTGATAAGATGCTGATCTTAGCTGCATTTTTAGGCCTTATGATGCTAGGTAGAGCGAGCGCTTGGGCTGTTTATCTTATCTTGGTAAGAGAGTTTTTTATAACTGGCTTTCGTGTCGTGATGGCAAGTGACGGCGTCGAGGTCGCGGCCTCGATGGCTGGTAAAGTGAAAACCGTCTCGCAGATGTTTGCGGTTGGATTTTTACTGATGAGCTGGCCTGGTGGCGAGCTTTTGCTCTGGATCGCTGTTGCGCTCACGCTTTATTCTGGGTTTGAGTACATTTTTGCCTACGTAAAAGCGATGAAAAAGAGTTAAATTTGAGCTGTGACCTGCAAGAGATAATTCTAAAACACACTACAAATTTAGAGCCAGCTCTGCAAAAACGAGCCAAAAAACTAAATCAAAAGATCATCAACACAAATTTTTATCACGATGCTAAAAATTTAGAAAAGATTGGCGGTGTGATCAGTCCTGAGCTAGATGAATTTTTATTAAGCTGCGCTTTAGAATACGACAAAACCCATGCAGATAAATTTGATACGTTTGATAACGACGTAGAGACTTTGCGTGGCATTTGGAGTGCGATGAGCTTTTCAAAAAGCCCTGAAATTTTAGACTATCTAAACATGCAAGCTACTCGCTCGATATCGCACCGCTCGTTTGCACATAGATATATCTTTGAAATTTTACGCTTGCAAGAGAAGGCTGGCCATTCGCATCCGCTACTTGCCAAGCTTTATGACTATTATGATAGCTTGCAAGCAAAGCTGCCCATATATGAGCTCTTTCATCGTATCGGTGCGACTCCTAATGATCCTTATGATTTTGATATCTCGCTAAATGCTGTAAATTTTGGCTACTGGTTTAGCAATCAAGGCTTAAGCGATGAGGAGTTAGCCGGTAAATTTCACTTAGAAATTCGCCTTTTTGCCCCTTTTATAAATGACCGCACATTTGAGATAGAGCTTAGAGACGACGCTGTGCCAAGGGCTAGAATAAATTTTAATGATGACGGCATGAGCTTTTTGCAAGAGCTGCCAAATGACGCTTTGCCCTATCCTGATATATTAAATTTAAAACCATTTATCGATCAAGTAAAGTCACGTTTTGATCTAAAATTTGACCTAGACGATAAAGACAAAACTTATTTTAGTGTCAGCAAAGGACTAAATAGAGCCAAAGTGCTCTCTTGGCTAAGAGAAATTTTCGCCTAGATGGCAAGGCAAATTTGAGAGTAAATTTATAAACTTTGGCTAAAATCTCATCAATTTTTTCAAAAAGGTAAGTTTTGAAAGGCATTCTCTTCACGCTAGCCCTACTTTGCCTTGGGCTTTATGCGTATTCGTTTTATTTTTTAGTGACTGTTTTAGCCATAAGTTTTCTCATATCTTTTCACGAGCTTGGCCACTTTTTGGCAGCAAGAACGCTTGGCGTAAAGATAAACACCTTTAGCATCGGCTTTGGCGAGAAAATTTACACCAAAAGCGTTGGCGGCACCGACTACTGCCTAAGCGCGATCCCACTTGGTGGATACGTGCAGCTAAAAGGTCAAGACGACACCGACCCAAAGGCCAAAAACTACGACCGTGATAGCTACAACGTGCTAAGCCCACTAAAGCGAATTTATATCCTTTTTGCAGGACCATTTTTTAACTTTATCTTGGCCTTTTTTATCTACATTTTGCTTGGATTTATCGGTGTTGAGAGACTTGCGCCAAGCGTTGGACACATAGCTGACGGCTCGGCGGCTGCCAGCGCTGGACTTATGAAAAACGATAAAATTTTAGCCATAAACGGCGTAAAGATAAACGAGTGGGATGAGATCAGTAAAAATGTGAAATTAGAGCCAAGCACCATTTTGATAGATCGCAACGGCTCGCAAATGACTATAAATTTAACACCAAAGATAGGCGAGACGATAAATCTATTTAATGAAAAGGTGCAGCGTCCGCTTATTGGAATTTCTCCAAATGGCGAAGTGGTAAAAATTTATCATAGAGGCTTTGGTAGTCTAAAATTTGCTTACAATGAAACTCTAGAGGCATCAAAACTAATCTTTAAAAGCTTTACCAAGCTAGTAAGCGGAGCTGTGCCACTAAAAGAGGTCGGTGGCATTGTACAGATCGCTGATGTCACTTCAAAAGCCGCAAAAATAAGTCTTGGCGTACTTTTGACAATCGTCGCTTTAATCTCAGTAAATTTAGGTGTCCTAAATTTATTCCCAATCCCTGCACTTGATGGTGGGCACATACTTTTTAACCTATATGAGCTAATTTTTAGACGCGAGGTAAATGAGCGAGTGCTCACGACGCTTACCTACTGCGGCTGGGCATTACTGCTTGGTATAATGATGCTTGCAACCTTTAATGATATTATGAGATTAAGTGGAGGTTTATGATGATAGTTTTAAAAGAGCTGCTTGAAAAGATAGAAAATTTAAGCAAAGATGTGACGCTCATCGCCGTTAGCAAAAATGTGACATGCACTGAAGTAAGAGAGCTTTACGCGCAAGGGCAAAGAAATTTTGGCGAAAATAGAGTCCAAGAGCTAGCCAAAAAAGAGCTAGAACTGCAAAATTTTGCTGATATAAAATGGCATATGATCGGCCGATTGCAAAATAACAAAATAAATCAAATGGTAAGTCTAAAGCCCGCACTTTGGCAAAGCTGCGATAGCTTTGAAAGGGCCATAGAGGTCGATAAAAGACTCGACTACAAGCTCGATATCTTGCTTCAAATAAACTCGGCTGATGAAGATACAAAGCAAGGTGTAAGCGTAGCAAATGCGGCAGAAATTTATGAGCGTATCCAAAGCGAGTGCAAAAATATCAATCTAAAAGGTGTGATGAGTATCGGAGCACATATGGATGAGCCAAAAGAGATTCAAAAGAGCTTTGAGCTAACTTATAAAATTTATGAGAGCCTAAAGCCAAAAGGTGCAACTATCTGCTCGATGGGTATGAGTAGTGACTTCGAGCTAGCGATAAAATGTGGCTCAAATATGATTCGCCTTGGGACAATGCTTTATCTATAAATTTATCGCTTTTTGCACGCCCCTACCACTAACGAAATAGATTACTGCTGGAGCTATGTAAATTTCTAGCCAAAGAGACTTGAGAAAAAATTAAAATTTAATATTTAGCGTCAGCCAAAACTAGAGTAAAAAGTACTTTTACACCAGCTTTTTCTAGAGTATTTCTAGCCTCAAGTATCGTTGTGCCAGTGGTTACGATATCATCTACTAAAATAACTGGCGCAGTGACCTTTTTTAGGATTTTAAAATTTCTTGGGTTATTTTGTCTAAATTGCAAATCCTTGCCACTATAGCTGATCTTACTGGTTGCATGCAGTGCATGAAATATGGGCTTTAGATTTTTAGCCCTTAGTGCATTTGCCAAAATAGCCGTGTGCGAGTAGCCAAAATGAACTCTATCATCTATTGGCAAAGCATAGACTTGCTCTGGAAAGCTAAAGCTTTTAGCAAATTTATTAAATGCAAATTTGGCTAAGTTTTTATATATAAAATATCCGTGCATTTGGTGCTTGGAGTGGATGAGTTCTTTTATTTCAGAGTAGCCGTAAAAGCTATAAATTTTAAAGCCCTCTAGTTCTCTTACTGTCGGGCTTGGCTCGCTTAAAATTTGTGAGCAAATTTTACAAAATGTATTTAGCGTAAAGCTCTTGCAAAACGCACAAAACATTAGCTATTTAAAATAGCAATTGCTGTGCGTTTGATGGCATCATTTATGATCTCAGTTAAAAATGGCTTAAATGCTCCGCCTGTACGAATCAACTCAAATTTGGTTTGATTATTTGAAATGTTTTTAACGATGCTTTGATCGCCTTTTTGGATCTTAAGTGTAATCTTAATATTACCTTTTGTATTATCAGTGCCGTATCCGCTCATATTTGCTTCAAACTCGTTGATAAAAATTTCAACCACGACGCCACCCATTCCATTTACATTTGCACCGCGCGCCATAAGCTCTTTTTTGAGCGAATCACTAAAATAAGTAGCAAGATCGTTTTGAAGCACGACATATTCTTTTACTGTGCCTTTGCTATCAGTGATCGTAGCAATGGTACTTTTGTTTTTTCGGTTATCATGTACTGCGCTTATATAGGCCTCAAAGCCGCTATTTTGTTGGCTTACTGCAACCTTATATGGATCAAATGCGACAACACTTTGACTTGGTGCACAACCAGTTAAAAATAAAACAAAAAGTCCAAAAATAGCTAAAAATTTAAATTTATTCATCGTTTTTCCTTTTAAAGTTTAGTGATCTCATCGGCTACTTTTATCGCGGCTTGTTTAACTAAAAGTGCGATAAAAAAGTCAAACTGACCAGACTCTGAAGCCTCTAGCTTCTCCACATGGTGTCTAGTCGAGATAGGTAATGTTTTTTTGAAATTTATATTTGAAAGAATAAGAAGCCCATTTAGATGTCCGTTTAAAATTTCTGCACTTCCTGAGTAGCTTCCCCTAAGCTCGTCAAATCTAAAATCAAGCCTGTACGTATAAGGTGATGTTTGAGTATCGACAACAACGATTCCACGAGAATTTAACTCACGCTGTAAAAACATATAAAAAAGCACTTCAAGGCGTGGATTTGAGTTAAAAACTGCAGTATTTCCTTCAACACCTGTGTAATATATCGATCTAGCACTACTTCTAGCATCGACGATCCTGTGGAAATAAACCTTTTTTAATCCAACATTAGTATCGATCATATTTTTTTCCAAGCAGCAGTTTATTGCTACATCACTTTTATATTTGACACCATTTATAAAAAGACCATCACCCCTGCCTTTACAAGCACTACAATCAGCCGGTATCCTCATAACCTCTTCAAAGTACATCTTATCTTCACTATTTATGCTCGCACTTTGCACACCGTCTATTCCCTCGCACGATAGACAAAGGCTAGCTTTAGCCACACAACCAGTTAAAAAGATAGCTGCAAAAACTGCAAATAATGTCGTTCTTAGCATTTTACTTCCTTTTGCTCTTTTTGTTTTTTGCGGAGATTTTTTACACTCTCACCTGCGATGCCGTAGTTATTCATATCGATCTCATCGATAATGACAACGGTATTTTGAGCGCTTCTACCTAAAATTTCGCTTATTAGCTTTGTAACTCCGCTTATCATCTTCTCTTTTTGCTCCACGCTTGGGCTATCACCCTCTTTTGTCACGCAAATTTTCACAAATGGCATAGTGCTCCTTTTTGTAAATTTAGTACTTAAAATTTAATCAAAAACAAAAACCAAATACGGCCGTATCGCCAGCTCACAATAAGGCGAGATATTTTGTGATGATTTTGAAAGCTGTGACGTGAAATTTTGGTGCAGATAGAACATGCAGTTCATCAAGCAAAAATTTCACTAACTCTTTCAAAAGGGCACAAAAGATAAGCCGCTAGTCTATTTTTAAGACCGAAAGGAATGCCTCTTGCGGCAAATTTACCTTGCCAATGGCCTTCATCCTCTTCTTACCCTCTTTTTGCTTTTCTAGCAACTTCCTCTTACGAGTGATGTCGCCGCCGTAGCACTTGGCTGTGACGTTTTTACCCATTGATTTTACGGTTTCTCGGGCGATTATTTTGTTGCCGATGCTCGCTTGTATCGCCACTTCAAAAAGCTGACGCGGAACGATCTCTTTCATCGCCTTTACGAAGTCCCTGCCCTTTGTCTGTGCCTTGCTCTCAGGCACGATGATAGAGAGTGCATCGACCGTTTCACCAGCCACTTTGACATCAAGCTTTACTAGATCGCCTACGCGGTAGTCGCTAGGCTCATAATCAAAGCTCGCGTAGCCTTTTGTGCTTGATTTTAGTTTGTCGTAAAAGTCCATAACGATCTCGTTCATCGGGATGTCATACTCTAGCAGCACGCGATCAGTCGTGATGTAATCCATCTTTGTTTGTATGCCACGACGGTTGTTTAAAAGTGTGATTATGTTGCCCAAAAACTCGCTTGGCGTGATGATAGTCGCTTTCACGTATGGCTCAAGGATTGAGTCTATTTTATTGACTGGTGGTAGCTGGCTTGGGTTTTGAATTTTTAAATTTAGCCCATCAGTTTGGATGACTTCATAAGTCACAGTCGGCGCTGTGGCGATGAGATCAAGATCAAACTCACGCTCCAGCCTCTCTTTGACGACCTCCATGTGAAGAAGACCCAAAAAACCAACCCTAAAGCCAAATCCAAGTGCGATCGAGGTCTCTGGCTCATAACTAATGGAGCTGTCATTTAGCTTTAGCTTATCCAGTGCGTCACGCAGATCTTCAAATTTATCAGTTTCTATTGGATAAAGTCCCGCAAAAACAAACGGCTTAGCCTCTCAAAGCCACCTACTGGCTCTTTTAGAGGATTTCTAGCCTGCGTTATCGTATCTCCAACTTGCACGTCGCTAACATTTTTAAGTCCTAAAACCACGATACCAACTTCGCCAGCGCTAAGCGTTTTGGTCTTGATCGGAGCTATAGGATTTGGATACATGAGGTCTAGCACGATGTGTTTTTTGCCCGTGCCCATGACCAAAATTTCATCATTTTTTGAAATTTCACCATCATAAACACGCACAAGAGCAAGCGCGCCAAGATAGTTGTCAAACCAGCTATCATAAATAAGTGCCTTTGTGGGCTTATTTGCATCACCATTTGGCGCAGGAATTCTTGTGATAATCGCTTCAAGCAGCTCTTTTATGCCGATGCCGCTTTTTGCGCTCACCTCAATCGCTCCTGAGCAGTCAAGTCCGATGATGTGCTCGATCTCGTCTTTTACCCTAGCAGGATCAGCCGCTGGCAGGTCGATCTTATTTATCACTGGGATGATCTCTAAGTTGTTTTCAAGTGCGATGTAGACGTTTGCGATGGTTTGTGCCTCTACGCCTTGACTAGCGTCCACTACTAGTAGTGCGCCCTCACAGCTGGCTAAAGATCGGCTCACCTCGTAGCTAAAGTCGACGTGACCTGGAGTGTCTATCAAATTTAGAACAAAATTTTCTCCATTTAGTGTGTAGTTTAGGCGGACAGATTGAGCTTTGATCGTGATACCACGCTCTTTTTCGATATCCATCGTATCCATGATCTGACTACTCATCTCACGGTCACTGACGGCGCCACACTCCTGAATAAGGCGGTCAGCAAGCGTACTTTTGCCGTGGTCGATATGAGCGATGATGCTAAAATTTCTGATGTTTTTCATATAAGCTTTACTTTTTACTAAATTTTGGGCTTTATTTTGCCTAAAGTTGATTTAAATGCCAATAAATATATTTTTATCATAAGCCCGCCAATAGAACTTGGCTCTATTCTCAAAAATCTTAATGACAATATCCAAAGTGCTCATGTCCTTCATCGTCATTTAGCTCACAGATGAGACCAGCTTTGTGCCCAAGGCTCTCGCTCTCAAACTGAAGCGTGACATGGCCGATGCCAACGTGATAAAGCTCATGCTCGATGTGCTTTATCATATTTGAAATTTCAGCCACGCTTAGCGCATCATCCACCACCACGTGGGCTATGAGCGCGTTTGTGCCAGCATTTATCGCCCAGATATGCAGGTCATGCACGATTTTAACGCCATCTACACCCTTTATAACGCCTAAAATTTCATCCGTATCAAGCTTAAGTGGCACGGCTTCGATCAGGATATTAAAGCTATCTTTTAGCAAGCTAACGCCACTTTTTATGATGAGTAGCGAGACAAAGATACTTGCGATGCTATCGGCCTGCGTGAAGTTAAATTTCATCACAAACAAAGCCGCGATAATCGCACCAACTGAGCCAAGCGTATCACCAAGCACGTGCAGATAAGCACCTTTCATATTTAAATTTTCTTTTGTATCAGCGCTTTTATGCATATAAATAGCCACGACTAAATTTATAATAAGCCCCAAAATACTAACTATAAGCATCGTCTCAACTTTGATCTCTGGCTCGTTAAAAAGCCTGATGATCGCTTCTACTATTACAAAAACAGCAAGTGTGATAAGAGCGATGGCGTTTATGAAAGCGGCGATGATCTCGACCCTTTTGTAGCCAAAGGTCTTTTGTAAATTTGCCCTTTTTTCTGCGATCTTAAAAGCAACCAGCGACAAAAAGAGAGCAGCAGCGTCTGAGAGCATGTGAAATGCATCGCTGATGAGCGCAAGCGAGTTTGAAACGAAGCCAAAGACAGCCTCGACTACCATAAATGTGAAAATTAGAAAAAAAGAATTTCTTAAAACAGTTTTATTGCTAGTGTGAATGTGCATACCGCCATGCTCGGCGTGGGAGTAATGAGAGTGGGTCTCTTGCATCTAAAATGACTACCTTTTACTGATAAATTTTAAGCATCCATAGCAAGCTCTGGCGCCACCTGACTAGAGGCTTGGCAAGCTAAAAACTGTATAAATATGCCCTGCATCTGCTTTAGCGCCGCTTAAAGATTAAATTTCTAAAAATGATAAAAATTTTGTTGTAACTCTTGACATTACAACTAAAAATTATTATACTTCGCTCATCAGTTGCAAATAAAAATATTACAACATAAGGACAAGGAGAACGAAATGAAAAATTATCAAGTTGCAAAGATCGCAAACGAGCCAAGAGTTGAGCTAAAAGAGGCTTTAAATTTAACTGGCTGTGAGGTATCTATAAACGAGCTTCCGGCAAATGTGAGCGTGCCATTTATCCATGCGCACAAGCAAAACGAGGAGCTTTACATCATCCTAGAGGGTGAGGGTGAGCTTTTTATTGATGGCGAAGTGATAGCAGTTGGAAAAGGAGACGCGGTGCGCATAGACCCAGAGGGCAAAAGGTGCTTTAGAGCTGGCAAAAACGGCATTAAAATGATCTGTATCCAGACAAAACACGGTAGCCTAGAGCAATACACTATGAGTGACGGCGTGATAGTTGATGACGTAAAGTCAAGCTGGCTGTAAAATTTAAAAACAAAATTTAAAGGAGAAATAATGAAAATAGCAATCATCGGAGCAAACGGCAAAAGCGGTGCAAATCTAGTAAATGAGGCACTAAAACAAGGTTACGACGTCACAGCGATCGTTAGAAACAAAGAGTATAAAAATGGGGGCGTTAAGGTTACTTAATAAAGATATCTTCGAGCTAACAAAGGCTGATCTAGCTGGCTTTGACGCGGTGATCAGCGTATTTGCAGCATGGAGCGAAGAAACTTTTCCACTTCACAAAAAAGTGGCCGCTCACCTTATAAATTGACTAGAAGGTACTAGTACTAGGCTCATTGTAGTTGGTGGTGCTGGTACGTTATTTGTTGATAGCAAGGGCACTATGCTAATGGATACGCCGGACTTCCCGGCAGCATATATGGGTGTGGCAAAGGCGACTGCGGAGTCTTATTTTGAGCTAAAAGATAGGAGCGATTTGCTTTGGACATACGTAAGCCCAGCAGGCGACTACGACACAAATGGTGCTCGTACTGGCAAATACGTGCTTGGCGGAGATAACCTCATCTTAAACTCAAAAAATGAGAGCTACATAAGCTATGCAGACCTTGCGCTTGCGATCATAGAAGAACTAAAAACAAAAAATTTATACAAAAACGCTTTACAGCAGTTGGCGAGCGAGCATAAAAATTATAGATTTGACATAGCTGGCACAAAAAGTCGGCTTGTCAAATCTAAACTGAAAATAAACTGCTTTTAGTAAAAATTTAAAGTATAATCAGAAAAAATTTCAAGGACGATCATGCAAGTAGGGATCAAATTTTCAACTGCGATCCATGTAATTTTAGCAGCTTGCTTTTTCAAAGATGAGAAAGTCACGAGCGAATTTATAGCGGGTAGTATAAACACAAATCCGGTCATAGTTAGGCGCCTGCTTGGCACTCTAAAGGCTGCAGGACTTGTGAATGTCGTAGCTGGAGTTGGTGGTGTGAGTCTTGCAAAAGAGCCAAAAGATATAACCCTCCTTCAAATTTTTAACGCGGTAAATGATAAAGAAAAACTTTTTAAGATCCACTCTGACTCACCTAAAGCCTGCCCACTTGGTGGCAAGATCGAAGGC